>DATHIZ010000329.1:0-4345 GCA_035316385.1 Bryobacteraceae bacterium
ACGACGCCTCACTCCAAGCCGGTAGAGCGACAGTTCGGCTCTAGCCTCCCGGGGCGGTTCGAAGAGCAGCGTAAGCTCCGGATTCAACCGGAAAACCGTCACCGCAAGCCGGCCAATCAGTTGAGCAGCGGGCTGCCCGAAGATCTTGCACGCTTCCGGGTTGACCTCCACGACATTGCCGCCCACATCCAAGGCAATCACCCCATCGCTCATGCCCTCAAAAACGGTCTTGCGCGCCAGCGGCGTAATGACTGGCAGCTGAAAGCGAAACAGGCCCCAGGCCATGGAAATACCGGTAATGGAAAAGCCAAACACGGTCAGATCCAAGTTCGGCAAGCTCTCCGGGCCAACGATGTTGATGAAATTGCCAACGAACGGTACCGTGCAGCCCAGAAGCAAGATAGCCGCTTGCGAACGATAAACGCCGGATCGCTGAAAAAGCACCCGGGCGAGGAGCAGCATACCGATCAGGCAGAGGCCGTAGCCGTACACCAGGAAGACCCAGAACCAAATCCCGTGTGTTCGCTCCAGAACGGGATAGGACCCGCTGCCGTTGAGCCCATAAGTCCGCCAGATTAAGCCGTGCATTTCGTTGGTCCAGACGAGCACTTGAGTCACCGCCGGGATAATGCCGAGCAGAATGATCCGGCTGGGGCGGACCCATTCGTTGAGGCCGGCATATTGGAAGACAAAAACCAACCCGGCGAGAGAGACGCCAGCGGGACCGATGTACTGTACCTTGGCCCAGAAAACCACTTGGTCTAACGTTTCCGCGCGTAGCTGCATGCTATAGCCGAAAGACCATATCGCGGCGGAGAAGAGATACAAGCCTAGAGTGTTCGCGGTTTGCGAGGGTCTGCGCCGCCATATGTAAAGGGCCAACGCCGACGTTGTGATGCCGGCGGCGAGCGACAGTAGCCAATAAATGGTAGGAAGAGTATTCGAGCCCAGCAAACGATGTTCCGAAGACTTTTACACTTCACCCCTGAGGTAAGTGCTCGTGCTTGAGCGTACCACAGAAGTACTACTGGTTATATTGGTACTAGGAAAACTACTTCGCCGCCAGCAGCGGTTCCAGTACGGCGCGCAACGCAGCCTCACTCATCAGGCCGGGATGATACAACCTGACAATTCCGCGCCGGTCCACCAAAACGATGGTGGGCGTGGTGCTCACCCCGAAGCGCTGAAAATTCGAGCTATCCAGCGGAACCTGCGCGTTGGAAATGCTTGCGTAGTAATGCTCGAATACTCTGCCGATGAACGCATTTTCGACAGCCGGCGCGGCATGCTCATCACTGGCCGTGTAACCATAGCGGCGCGTGGGCGCGACGATCGTGAGGCCCGCGGGCCCAAATTCCTTCGCCAATTTGGCCATGACGGGCGCATCGGCTTTGCAGTCGGGACACCAATGCGCCCAAAAGAAAAGCAGTACTACTTTGCCGCGCAGCGCGCTGGCGGGGGCGGGCTTGGACCCAAGCCACTCAGCAGCGCGCAACAACGGCATCGGCCTGCCTTGCAGCGTCATCAGGTTGATGTTTTTCTGCAAGCGGTCTACTAGCGAAGTGCCTTGCCAGAGTTTGAGCGCTTTCTGCAATAGCAGTAAAGCCTGGTCGCGTTGATTCTGTTGAAAGAGGGACTCAGCCTGCACTTCATAGGCGGTGCCGAGCGCTAACGGCAAGTATGGCTCGGCGTCTAAAGCCCTGGTCCCCAGGGCGGTTTGGCTCGCGCGGCGGACCTCTTCAGCGGTTTGAAACGCCTTAGGGTACTGCCGTGCGGCCAGTTCTCCGCGCGCGACCCAGGAAAGCGCTTGCAGGGCTTCGGGAGTATCGCCATTGAGCCGGCGATACTGCTGAACCAGGGCCTCGGCCGACGCCAAGTCTCCGCTCTGCAGAGCCATTCGCACGTAGGCCACCACACGCGGAGTTGCGGGCTGGCCATATTCGACGGCAGGAGGAACTTCCTGCGCGAGAGCAGCGAAGGGGCGGGCCAGGAGCAACGCCCCGAGTAAAAGCAGGGCGTGCGCCGCCTTGAGGCTGTCTACTTGAGACACAGGCTTTTCAGATATTCGCGGAACGGCGGACCTAAATCCTTTCGCTGCAGGGCAAACTCCACAGTCGCCTTTAAGAAGCCGAGTTTGTCGCCTGCATCATAGCGTTTGCCCTCGAACTTCAAGCCAAAAATCGGCCGGTCGCGCAACATGTACTTCAGTCCGTCAGTCAGTTGGATCTCGCCGCCGCTACCCGGTTCAATAGATTCGACGCATTGAAAGATATCCGGCGTCAGCACGTAGCGGCCAATGATGGCTAGATTTGAGGGGGCATCCTCTTTCTTCGGCTTTTCCACCAGGTTGCGTATGCGGAATAAATTGCCTCCGGAGCCCTCCACCGGTTCGGCATCTACAACACCGTAAGCGGAGAGCTGGTCGGGCGGCACCTCCATCAAAGCCAGCACCGACGCTCCGTACTGCTCGTACACGTCGAGCAGTTGCCGGATGCAGGGCCGATCAGAAGCGATGACGTCGTCTGACAGGACCGCCGCAAACGGTTCGTTTCCGACCAGTTCTTTAGCGCGCAGGATTGCGTGCCCCAACCCCAAAGCTTCTTTTTGACGGATGTAGGCGACATTGATCATGTCGGAAATGCCGCGCACCAACGCCAGCATGTCTGTCTTGCCCTTGGCTTCGAGCAATTGCTCCATTTCGAAACTGACGTCGAAATGGTCTTCAATGGAGGATTTGCCGCGTCCAGTGATGATGATGATATTCTCGATGCCGGAGTGAAGAGCTTCTTCCACTCCGTATTGAATCAACGGTTTATCGACGACCGGCAGCATCTCTTTCGGTTGGGCTTTGGTAGCCGGCAGGAAGCGGGTGCCTAAGCCGGCGGCGGGAAATACAGCTTTGCGGACCTTTGCAATCATCAACACGATTGTACGTTCTACCGCCGTTCGCACCGCTGGAGGGGACCGGCGACGCCCCTTGCAGGCCTCGTTGTACGCGCTTCGGCGCGCCAAACCGACCGCTCGATGAAGTCAGTTTGTGGCTGGCGCGCAGGTGTGTTACTTCTAGAAGTTGAAGGCTAGGATTCAACCCAAACTAAGATGGCTTACGTAATCGCCGAACCCTGCATCGGCACCAAAGATAGCGCTTGTGTCGACGCGTGTCCTGTAGACTGCATCCACCCCAAGAAAGACTCGCCCAAATTTGAAGGCGAAACAATGCTTTACATCGATCCAGTGGAATGCATCGACTGTGGCGCGTGCGTGCCGGTTTGCCCGGTTTCCGCAATCTTCGCGTTAGATGATCTGCCCGAGAAGTGGGCCGACTTCGCGCCGAAGAATGCGGCATTCTTCGGCCGTTAAATCGATCGCAACGGCCGGTACACCGCGCAGGACGTATCGGTCTCCCAAACCTTCACATAGGCGAGCGAAGCCGCGAGTAATCCACGCTGAATGTCATTGTAGATAAACCTTGCGATATTTTCGGCCGTTGGATTCACTTCATCAAACGGCTTCAATTCGTTGAGGAATTGGTGGTCGAGATACTCGCTGGTGACGCGCAGCCGCTTCTTCAAATCGGAAAAATCGAACAATAGCCCGTTTTCATCCAATTCCGGGCCCTCGAGACCAACCTGTACACGGTAATTGTGACCGTGCACGTTCTCGCACTTGCCGTGGTAATTGCGAAGCGCGTGTGCTGCTGCAAAGGTGTGTTCTACGAAAATCTCAAACATCGAAAAAGCTTTGAATATCCTCTAATTTGGCGGTCAGGCGGTAAGGGGGCAGGCTTTCGAAAAACACCCGCCCATATGGAAGCTTGGTAATTCTATTATCCAGCAACACGAGAACGCCGCGATCGGACGTGCCGCGGATCAGTCTTCCGAAGCCCTGCTTTAAGGCCAAGGCTGCTTGCGGAACCTGATAATCGTAAAACGCATTGCCGCCATCCCTGCGAATTGCTTCGGTGCGCGCGGCAACGACGGGATCGCTCGGCACTGCAAACGGCAGCCTGTCGATAATCACGCAACTGAGCTGCTCGCCCTGGACGTCGATTCCCTGCCAGAAACTGGACGTTCCGAACAGGACCGCGCCGGGGGTCGCACGGAATGTCTCCACCAAGGCGGTGCGCGGCGCTTCGCCCTGCAGCAATAAAGGATGATCGAGCCGGCCCTTCAAAAGTTCATAGACCTGCCGCATCTGCTGGTAGCTGGTGAACAACACGAAGGCGCGGCCGCGCGACGCTTCGAGCACGTGTTCGATAGTGTCGGCCGCGCGGCGCGTGAAATCGGGCTGGCGGGGGTCCGGCAGATGAGGCGGTACATAGAGCAGCACTTGCCGGGCATAGTCG
>DATHIZ010000330.1:0-2302 GCA_035316385.1 Bryobacteraceae bacterium
CGGATGTTGTCCGCCATCTGGCGGAACCGCCACTCGCTGACGCGCAGACTTTCCGCCGCCCGCTTGCCTGCGGTGATGTCGGTCAGAGTAACAACGCTGCCGAGGAGCTCGCTTCGTGCGCCCTTCAGGTGGCCGACACTAACCAGAAGATCGAACCACTGCCCGTGGTGCTCCAGCCTCGCCTCTACCGATTGCCGACGGTTCGGGTCGATGGCGCCGAGAGGAGAAAATGCACTGCCATCCAACTGGCGCAAAGGAAAGGCGTGCTCAAATAGTTGTCCGAGGAGGTCCTTGCCGTAGAACGCTTGCGCCTGCTTGCTGGCGCGGATGATTCGTCCGGTCTCGTCGCAGATTACAATCGTGTCGGCGGCCTGTTCCAGAATCGCGCGCGCGAGTTCTTCGCCGGCTCGCATCGCCTCATTGCGCTTCTGCTCCGTCAGGTCGGTCGCGACCATGCAGAAGGAATCAGACATCTTGTCCAGAAGAAGGCGGTTCACCGACAGATAGACCGGCACCTGTGTTCCGTCAGCGGCGGCGAGGGCCAGTTCCTCACGGCGGTTACCGACCGCGTCTTTTCGCAGCAGGGTCTGCAGGACCCGCCGGCTTTCGGGCGCAAACCAGGTGTGAATCTCGGAGCCGATAACTTTTTCGAGTGGCGTTCTGAGCATCTCGGCGAAGCGCCGGTTGGCGTACACAATTACACCCTCCGGCGTCAGTTTGAGCGCACCTTCGCTCATACTCTCGATCAATGTCCGGTAGGATTGATCGGCGCCGTTGAGCGTAAACAGCTGTACGCCATCCAGGCGCTTGACGAACAGCGCGTCCGCCTCACCGCTGAGTATCTCGCCCAGGGTCCCTTCAGCTTTTTCAAGCCGTTCGCGCAGGTCTTCGTTTTCAGCGAGGAGCGGGTGTTGGATTGGGAAATTTTTTGGCATTAGGACGCGTCTAAAATTTCACCAACGTCATTCCTGCCTTCGCGGGAGTGACGGATGAAATAACAGATTATTGGAAGCGCCCATTACGCTCTACTTGGTATATCCAGTCCCACCAGCACCCGCTCGGTGTTCGACATATCGCCGATGATACGGCGCAAGGGGGCGGAGAGTTTTCTTGTCAGCGTTGGCAAAGCGATAATCTGTTCGCCCTGAGCGAGTTGCGGCTGCTGGTATAGATCGATGACGTCCAGGTCGTAATGTCCTTGCAGGTTTTCCTCGCAGATTTTTTTGATGAACTGCGTCGCGCCGTGCACTAGAAACTCCATGGCAAGGAGAGTCTTGCCGCAGCCCGCACTGCCGCACACCAGCGTCGGCCTGCCTTGGGGCAATTCGCCGAAGGTGATTTCGTCCAACCCCTGGATGCCTGTCGGCGCTTTGGCCAGTTGCTTCCTCAATTGCGATTTTTGCGCTTTTTGCTCTCGTCATGGCTATAGCTCCCGTCGGTTATCGGACTCCGGGCTGCAGCGAGGCGGCGGACCAGCGTTTTCCAATGGAATCAGGAATTTTGTTTCGAAAATCTCGACCGGGACCGGTTTGCTGAACAAGAAGCCTTGTATTTCGTCGCAGTTCAGCAATCGCAGCAGGCGCGATTGCTCCTCGGTTTCGACGCCCTCCGCCACCACCTTGAGCTTCAATGCATGCGCCAAGCTGATGATGGTGGACACCAGCGCCAATCCCTGCGGCCCGGCAGTCATGTTGATCACGAACGAACGGTCGATCTTCAGTGTGTCCAGCGGCAGCTTGGACAGGTAGCTGAGCGAGGAGAAACCGGTGCCGAAGTCGTCGATGGCTATGGTTACGCCCATGGCGCGGATCGCCTGCAGACTGGCGATGCTGTGCTTGACGTCCTCCATGATCAGGCTTTCGGTGATCTCCAGCTCCAGCCCAGCCGCCGCATGCGCATCGATACCGATTGCCTGCTCGATCTCGGCGATGAAGCCGCGGTTGCGCAGTTGCAGCGGCGACACGTTCACCGCAATGCGCACAGCAGCCAGGCCCGCGGCGCGCCAGCGCAGATATTCTTCGATGGCTTTGCGCAGTGCCCAGCGGCCGACTTCATGGATCAATCCGGTTTCTTCGAGGATCGGGATGAACTGGAACGGCGGCACCAGGCCCGTGCGCGGATCATTCCAGCGGATGAGCGCCTCCGCGCTGGTGAGTTTTCCGCTCGCCAAGTTCACCTTGGGCTGGTAGTGGAGCACGAACTCTCCCTTGTCGAGGGCCTGGCGCAGCTGATTTTCCAGAGAGAGTTTCTCGGCGACGCGCTCGTTCATGGTCTGGGTGTAAAACAGATACCGCTCACCCTT
>DATHIZ010000331.1:0-15042 GCA_035316385.1 Bryobacteraceae bacterium
GTCGATGTCTTTACTCTTCGACGATCCGAAGTCAGATCCCAGGACGCCCGACATACCGGTTCAACCGAATGTGGCGTTATCTATACCGGCGGAAAAGGCAAGGTTGCGGAACATGTTGGATTCTCCCAGAACTACATAAGCGTAATGCGCTGGTCTCTAACCTGCGGCTGAAGCCAAATACCATTCGCGATTCGGTCTAGACGACGTCTGTCCCGCCGACGATCCTCCAGGTACTCGGTGTACTCCGGCCTAACGGCAACCAAGCTTAGTGCATATGATTAAACAGAAACCACAATACGATTAGTCCGCCGGGTACGCCTAATAACCAAGCAAGCATGTACTTCATGTGTTCACCTCGAACTTTTAAATAGCAATATGCGTGCCAATTAACGCATGATTCGTTTCAGCCACTTATGGCGCCAGTGGCCATTTTCACCGTGAAAATATGAGTAGAAATAGCGCTTTTTATTCTTCCTCCGAGTCAGAAACGGACTTCGCCTGTTCCAAGAGCGGCGGTGACAGCTGGGTCAGCAAGTCGTCGGCTTTTTCCTCTTCCGCCAGTGTTTGCGCTAAGAGTTTGGCAACCTTGTCCTGCCCAAGTTGCCGGGCCACGGCAGCCAATGAGCCATAACCTGAGATCTCGTAATGTTCCACTTTTTGAGCAGCGCAGATGAGAGCCAGGTCGGCAACACTTTCGTCCTTCTCTTTCCCCTCGGTAATGGTTTCCTGTCCTTCTTCGACCAACCCGACCATTCCTTTGCACGGTTTTGCCTTGGCCTTCGCGCCAAGCAGCTCAAACGCCTGCTTTAGCCGCTCGACATGGTTTTTCGTCTGTTCCAGATGATCCGTAAAGGCAGCTCTCAGCTTAGGGTCGTGAGCGGCTTTTGCCATCTTTGGTAGCGCTTTGACTAGCTGCCCTTCGGCATGGAGTAGATCTTGCATTTCCTCAGTCAATAGTTCTTCAAGGGCGGACATTGTGGTGTTGTGCTCCTGCACAGTGGATGCATTAACTGATATCCTGTTTCGACGTTAAAAGTGATTCGCCCTTCCAGGAGCCGTATAGACAGGAGGCACGCATAGGCGAGAATAAAGGTCGTCATCAAGGAGTTTCGGGGGGAATGAGTGTTTGATTTAACTGACCAGACCGCTATTGTCACGGGGGGCGCTACCGGCATCGGCGAAGGCATTGCGCGGCGTTTGGCGGCAGCGGGCGCAACCGTGGCCATCTGCGATTTGAACCTTGAGCACGCACGGGAAGTGGCGGCGTCCCTGCCGGGCGCGAGCTTTGCCGTGGCCTGCGATGTGGCCGCAAATGCCTCCATTCAGGAAGCCGTGGACGCGGTACTGGCGCATACCGGCCAAATCGATGTTCTGGTGAATAACGCCGGCATCGCCGGAGTGGCGGCCCCGCTCTGGGAGCAAACGGACGCCGACTGGCAGCGCATGCTCGACATCAACTTGACCGGCGTATTTCAATTCTGCCGGAGCGTTGTGCCTGGGATGCGATCCCGCAAGTATGGGCGCATCGTGAACATCGCTTCCATCGCAGGCAAGGAAGGGAATCCGAACATGTCTCCCTATTCCGCCACCAAGGCCGCGGTGATCGCACTCACTAAATCACTCGGCAAAGAACTGGCCCAGGAAGGTATCTGCGTCAACTGCGTGGCGCCCGCCGTGATTCGCACCCGGATTTTGGACCAGCTCACGCCTCAACAGGTGTCCTATATGACCGACCGCATCCCCATGCGCCGGACCGGCACCGTCGAAGAGGTTGCCGCCGTCGTGCATTTCCTGGCGAGCCCGGACGCCTCGTTTGTCACCGCGCAGTGTTACGACGTCAGCGGAGGAAGAGCCACGTATTAGCGTTGCAGGTCTATTACCGCAAACACCGGCAGATGAGCCAGCGTAAACTCGGTGGCTCCGGAGCCTGTCTTGTAATCCAGCAGCGTTGTTCCCGGCGCTTGGAACTGGGTCATTTGCTGCCGCGCAAAGTTGCCTAAGACGCGCACCCGGATCCCGTCCACGCCGCCGTTTCCGGCTCCATAGTTCAACAGAAACAGCCGCGTATGTGCTTCGGATCCAACCAGTCTTCCAATCACCACGTCGCTTCCATACACGCGCAGCAGCCGCTTCTCGTCGGTGACGTGCGCGCGAACCTTCTCGGCAAGCAACTTGGGATTGCCGGCTTCGGATTTCGGATACTCCGCCGACCCCAGCGCTACCGTCATGCCGCCGCTGGAACCGGGCTCCTTCACAACGCGAAAGAGCAGATTGGTTCTGACCAGAAGGTTCATAAACTCGCCGGCCGCCGGCGATCCGTCGTCCACATACTCAAAATTGAATAGCGCGGGCATGGCGTCGCCCGGCGGTAGCGACTGCAAAAAACGGATCATCTCCCCAAAGGGTTTCAAACCGGCCTCGTCCGTCTTCACAACCGCTTGCACGCCATACGCATACGCCTCAGCCGCCGCCAGTGCCGCAGCTTTGCCGGGAACGTCGTAATGGAAGCGTCCGCCGGGCTGGCGGAGGAACCGCCAGCCGTTCGAATCCACCCAAGGCTCACGGGTCGCCGAGGCATTCGACGTGCGAAAGTTCACCGTGGGTGTAGCGGCCTTTGTCAGCTGATGTAAATCTACGCTCTGCGTTTTGATGGCGGTAACCGTTTTCCAGGAACCGGCCTGAGCCGCCGGAACTGCAATATCGACGATTCCCGCCGAACGGAGCGCTGGAGCAGTTTCGGGTCCCTGCGGCCAAAACAAAGCGGGCAGCAAGAGCGCGGGGAGCAGGAATGGCGTAAAGACGTTGTTCACAGTTGAACGATTTTCTCCTTGATCTCGGCCCGGTTATAAATGCCCAGGCCGAGCTGGCCGGCATACTCCACGTGCCCCGGCTCGCGTATGAAACTGTTGAAGTTTTTATCCAGCTCCGGACCTTTACGCAAGCGTTCAGGAGACCGGTCAAACAGCGAAGGCGCGCCCTCCTCTTTTCGCTTTGCCTCGATCATTTCAATCAGGAAATGATCCATCGCAACAGGATCGGTGCCCAGCACAATCCGCTTCGGATAGAAGAGAAACTGCGGGCTTTGCAGAAACGGACCGCCGTGCCAGAGACTCCGTAGCCCGTCCATCACATTGAGCACGGTCCGCGAATGCAGCGGCTCCACCGAAGCAAGCGTCCCGATGAAGGAATAGGTGTTGCTGACTTCGCGCTGATGGGAACGAGCTACGTTTGAGAAACTCCCGTAAGCCAGATTTTTCAAGCACCCGGTGACGCCTGCCGCGCGATGCTCCTTCATTGTGGGTACGTTGATGATCTTGGTGAATTTCTCCGTCACGGGCCGGAACAGATTCGAGCGCGTGTCATCCTCACCAAAGAAATCGACCTCCACGTAGGTGAACGGATCGTAGCCGAGGATGGAACCGCGCGAATGCTCGGCCGTCGCGATCTGCACTCCCTTTGCCACGCACTCCGAATACTTCACAATCTGCATCTGGTTCGCAAAGCGGTCATAGATGTAGATGTTCTGAGGCTTGACGCCCACCGCCAGCAGGTTCTCGACGATAGCCAAAATCAGTTCGGGACTTGAATGGATCTGCGGCGCGCCGGAACAGTTGACTTTAATACCAACTACGTCGTGTGGTGAGATGAAACCGGCCCAGGCATCGCGGTCATGTTCCGCTCCGGTCAGTTCGCGCATGCCCCTGGCCAGCATGGTACGCACGGTCGGCGTATCGATCGTGTTGGAAGCCGTATTCACCGCGCGGTCCGCTTGAACGCGGACGGCTTGCCCCGGGTAGCGGCGCGGCAGCGATGTTCCTCTGGGAAGCGAGTCTCTGGTGCAGATCCGGTAATGCGGAACGGAACGGGTGCCGGGGACGCTCCCGATGAGTGGAGATGCCGCAGCGAACTGGAGAAAAGCGCGTCTGTCCAAGAAAAACCCTACCTTAATTAGCAATAATACCGTCAGGGCTACGGGAGCCACGCGCAGGCGGCGCCCGGCTGATCCAGGCACATGAGCACTGCAAATCCAGCCGGTTTGTGGCGTTGCGTCCAGTCACGTCCCAGAATGAAATAGGGCTTGGCCCAGATCTCACTATCGAGCGTCCGCCGCGAGAGCACCGACACCGCCAGCATGCCCTGCGCCGGATAGCCGCTTCGCGGATCCATAATGTGGCTATAGACCTTGCCGTCGGCCCAGAAGAACTTTTCGTAGCTGCCGGAAGTGGAGAGCGAACCGTCTTTCAAATACACGTCCGCTGCCGTTTTCTTCTCGTTCCGAGGGTCGGCGATATGGATGCGCCAGCCTTTTGCATGGCCCGGAGGCGTCCCTAGGCCGAAAATACTGCTGCCTCCGGCCGAAATAAGCGCTGCAGGAACGCGCTCCCGGCGAAGGACCGCGGCCATGCGATCCACCGCATACCCTTTGCCTAAGCCGCCAGGGTCTAACTCAATGCCCGCTTGTTTGAAGTGTACGGTCCGGTGGGCGCGGTCCAGTTCGACGTTTTGATACCCAACCCCGCGTAGTCCAGTTTGTACCGCCTGGGCACTGGGCAAATGGCCAGAATCTTTGAAGAAGCCCCAGACCTTCATGAGCGGCCCAACCGTAAGATCAAACGTCCCTTCACTCTCACGGCTGACGGCCAGGCAGCCGGAGAGCAAGTCAAAGAACTCCTGGCTGACTCTTACCGGCATTCGGGCTGCGTCCTGGTTCACCAGGCTCAGTTCGCTATCGGGGCGGTAATTAGATAGCAAATGGTCTGTCCGCCGCGCCTCGGCCAGGGCCAAGTCTCCGGCGCGCTCCAACTGCACCCGGGCTGAACCATACATCTCAACGGCAAAAGTGGCGCCCATTATGTTGGCGGAGCGGACCACCTTGACCGCCACTCCTGCTCGTGCGGGTGGCAGAACGGCCAAAAATAAGCAGAGGAAGAGCGGAAGCCTAGATCCTTCCAAACTTCTTTACCGCTTCGCCGATGGACTTGTACTTCTCGATGAACGGCAGCATGGTGTGCTCGGAGTTATCCAGTTCCTGAGACTTCTTCAGTATTTCAGCTGCTTTTGCCTTCGGGACAACTACCACGCCATCCAGGTCCGCCGATACAATGTCTCCGGGGTTTACCGCCACGCCGGCGCAGTGAATAGGGATGTTCATTCCGGCAAAGCGGTAGTGGTTGACAGTCGTCGAGGGAACCACGCCCCGGCTGAACACCGGAAACTGCAGCTTCTGAATTTGCGGCAGGTCGCGAACGCCGCCATCCACAATCGCGCCGGCCAGTCCGCGAACCTTCATTGCGGTGCTCATCAAGCCGCCGATACCCGCGAAGTCCGCGCCATCCTGAAGTTCCATCACGTACACAGAGCCCGCGGGAGCCTGGTCGATCGCATCGAGGACGCCTTTAATACCGTTCGCCCCGTCCTTATTTTCCTCGCGTTTCATCTGCACCGTGACCGCCGGTCCGGCAAATTTCGTAGGGCTGAGCGGACGAATCTCATGGGACATGTACGCCCGCTGCCCGTAAAGCTGCTCAATCGCATCGGCAACGGACGCTACTTCCACCATGCGGAAGCCATCCGAAAGGTTGCTGTCCACGTCCGCGGCGCGGGATCGCGATAGGAAACCCACGCTCAACGCGAGTAGGGAAAGGATGGCAATACTGCTGATTTTCTTTGACATAAAACAGTGCTTTCGCACCGTTAGGCTATCAAAGTTTGTTCTTTGGTGGCCCGAGGGAGGGTCGAACTCCCACACCCTTGCGAATACAGGAACCTAAATCCTGCGCGTCTGCCAATTCCGCCATCGGGCCTTCTGCTTGATTATACGAACTGCTTGGCTTCCGCGCGGGCAGCTAATCGCCTGCGATCGCGGCAGTTTTTGTGCTGCCCGCTTTGGTCGATAGGAAACTCAGAAACTCTTGCGGATTCCGTGTCAGCTGCGGGAAGGTCGCCAGTACATTCTGACTGGGATCCACAATCGCGTAAAACGGGATGGAGGCGGTGCCGAATTTCTGATCTTCCAGCTTTTGATTTTTCTCGGATTCCGCGTCCGTGCCGTCGGTATACAGATCCACGACGATCAAGTCTTTCACCACAGCCGCAATTTCGGGCCGCGTGAACATGTTCGCCTTCATCCAGTGGCAGTTTGTGCAGGCATAGCCGGTAAAATTGATGAGAACCAGTTTGTTTTGTTGACCGGCCGCCGCAAGCGCCCCAGTCAAGTCGTTTTTGTAGTTAGGCGAGGATGCTCCGGCTGAAGCGGTGAGTCCGCCGATCCCGGCGCCCGATCCTTCCGGCACAAACGCGTCCAGATCGCCCAGGCGCGCGCCGAAAAGGCCTGGGATCAGGCTGATCGAAAAGATCAGGAACAGCGCCGCAATCAAGGTTCTTGGTACTCCGAGCTGCGAATCGCGTTTGATCCCTTCCATTGGGATTAAGCCGAGCAGATACAAGCCCGGCAGCGCGAACAGAATGATCCACGCCGCCAGAAAGCGCTCGCGCGTCAGCCAGTGAGTTTGCAGCACCTGGTCCACGTTGCTCAGATACTTCAGCATCACGGCCAGAACGATAAAGCCGAGCACAATCTTTACCCGCGACATCCATCCGCCGCTGCGCGGAAGTTTCTTCAGGTAGGAGGGGAAAAGCGCCAGCAGGAAGAATGGCGCTGCTAATCCCGTGGCAAAGGCCAGCATGCCCACCACCGGTTGAGCGCCTTTGGATTGCACGGAGGCAATCAACAGCGGCCCCACGATCGGCCCGATGCAGGCAAACGACGTAAGCGAAAACGTCAGGCCCATCAATAGCGTGCCCACATAGCCACCGTGCTGCGAAGCACTGTTCAGTTTGGTCAGCATCCCGGAAGGCAGCGTGAGTTCGAACGCACCCAACAGGCTCAAGCCAAAAACAAAAAACACCACGGCGATAAAACTGTTGATCCACGGGCTGGAGCCTAGCTGCACCACTCCAAAAGGTCCAGCGGCCAGGGTCACGAAAAACCCAAGCGCGGTGAATAGAACGATGATGCCGAGGCAGAAAACTACCGCTTGCCGCCAAGCGCCTTCTTGCTTTGCCTCCGCAGCCCCGCCTTGATTCAGGAAAAACGAAACCGTGATCGGAATCATGGGAAATACGCAGGGCGTAAAAAGCGCAGCCAAACCGAAGCCAAACGCCGTCAGCAGGAACGGCGCCCAGGGCTGCTCGGATGTGGGGACGGAAGCGGAACTTGAAGCGGTCGCGGCGGAAGCTCCGGTTGCACTGCTGCTGGCGGGCGGAGCTGTACTCGCCGCCGCGCCCACTAGCGCATAGCCTTCCGGGATCGCCAGTTTCTGTGGCGGGGCGCCATCCACAAACGCTACCGGGCTAGTCACGGTTTTCTTCACCGGAGGCAGGCACTTTACGTCGGAACACGCTTGATATCGGACCATCGCCTCAACGTTTGAATCTCCATGCGAGCCTTTCACCGTGGCGACTTCGACCAGGAACGTAGCCGTACCCGTGTATGTTTCCGTATCGATCTGGAAATTCGGGTCCAACTTTCGCGCTGGCTGCGGGCGGTAAACGGCGGAACTCGCAACCGCGGGGTTCGCGTTTACCTGAATTTTTGTGATGATGGGACCGCCGGGTGGCGTGGTAGGAGAGTATAGGTGCCAGCCGGGTTCAACCGTAGCTTTCAGCTCGAAATAGGCCTTGTCGCCGGGGTTTATGGCAGTGGGGCCGGCCGTGTTTTTGCCGCCCGCGGCGTTGAGTGTCCATTGCACTGGATCCTCCTTCGCCGCCAGAAGTAGAGGAAGAGCAAGTGCGCTCAGAACCACGCAGAGGAACCTATGCCCGCGTTTATCCATGAAATTAGTCCCGCCTGTTACGCTGATGTCCGGCCGTCCAGATCCGTTGCGATCCGTTCATTTATCTTACCTTCGGCGAATTCTTGGGCCACCCGGATCGCGTTCTTAATCGCTTTCGCGTTCGAACGGCCGTGGCAAATGACGCAAATTCCGTTAACGCCTAACAGCGGCGCGCCGCCGAATTCGGAGTAGTCGACGCGCTTCTTGAAATCGTTGAACGCGCCCCGCGCCAAATACGCGCCGACTTGCCGGGTAATGGTGGCCTTGAGCGATTGCCTCAACATCTGCCGAAACACTTCCACCAGGCCCTCGCTCACCTTCAACGCCACATTGCCGACGAAGCCGTCGCACACGATCACGTCCACATCGCCTGTGTACACGTCGCGGCCTTCCACATTGCCGATGAAGTTCAGGTTTTTCAATTTCTTCAGCAGCGGGAGCGCTTCGTGGGTCAGGGCATTGCCTTTGTGGTCTTCTTCCCCGATCGACAAGAGGCCCACACGCGGCTCTCGTTTTTTGTGAATCACACGCGCGTAAGCGTCGCCCATTACCGCAAACTGCGCCAGCATTTTGGGAGAGCTATCTACATTGGCGCCCACGTCCAGCATTACGGCGTGGCTGCCGCTCAGAGTAGGGAATTCCGACGCCAGGGCGGGCCGGTCCACTCCGGGCAGCATGCCCAACACCATTTTCGCAGTAGCCATCACGGCTCCGGTATTGCCCGCCGACACGACGCACTGCGCCACGCCATCCCGTACCAGCCTGGAGCCGATGCGGATGGAGCTGTCTTTCTTGGCGCGAACCGCTTTGCCCGCGCTTTCTTCCATTGTGATTTGTTGGGTGGCGTTGCGGATCTCGAGCGGCAGCCGCTGCCAGCCCGGGTGACGGTCCAGTTCCTTACGGATTACGTCCTCGCGGCCGACCAGAATCACTCGCACGTCCAGTGTTCTTGCAGCCTGTATCGCGCCCTCAATTTCCGGCTTCGGGAAATGGTCGCCGCCCATCGCGTCGAGGGCTATGGTCACCATGAACTTAGAGCTGATTTACTCCTGTCGGATGGCAAGTGACCGCTATGCTTCCACGACTTCAATCACTTCGCGGCCCTTGTACTTGCCGCACCGCGGGCAGGCACGGTGAGCGCGGATCTTTTCATGGCAGTTCGGACATTCCGTCAGTTGCGGGATGGTCAAGTGGTCATGAGCGCGGCGCGTCGAGGTCCGGCGTTTCGAATGACGGCGTTTGGGATTAGGCATGGCTTTCTTACTTTCTCAATTCTGCTACAAATCTTTAATTGTTTCCAGGCTTGCGCCGGCTAACGGCGCGGGCTCGTTTCCACCCGGATATTCTTCAACTGGTTCCAACGGTCATCCGCCGCCGTCGTTTGGCAGCCACACACACGCTGGTTGCGGTTCTGTCCGCAAACCGGACAAATCCCCTTGCACTCCTCGCTACAGACCAGCCGCATCGGCAATGCAAGCAATACCACTTCTCGCAGCACGTCGTCTATGGAGATGCCGCCACGTTCGTAGTAGCCCACCTCGACTTCCGCCGCATCAATCTTCTCTTCACCGCCAACCGCTGCTTCGCTGGCCGGCACGTACACCAAATCAAACTCGTTCTTCACCGGAAACGTCACCGCTTCCAAACAGCGGTCGCACGGCGCTCCCACCTGCACGTCCAGATTTCCATGGACGCGTATCTCGCCCATGGAATGGCCTATCAGTTCGGCAACGCCTTCCGAACGGAGGGCAGCCGACTGCGTCACCTTTCCGTCGTAGTCAATCTGGCCGGCGGGGATGTCCACATTGAAGGGGACACTATGTAATTCGAGTTCCTGGAGGGTTATGAACACGCAAAGTCCTCCGGTGGCCACTACTTGGCCATTCTTCCCGGCTGATACGCAGATTTTTATTGTAGCAGGGGCGGCAGGCCGGGTTGAAGCTATCTCGCAAGCGGCGCACGGAGATTAGGTCTTCAGTCCTCCAAAAAACGCGCACAGAGGACGCGGCCGCGCTCGCAGTTGGCCTGCGGATCATGCGGGCCCGCGATAAAGGCACGAACCGCGAGAGAGTGCTAGAGGATCTCTGAATCAGCAGAGAGAGAATAAAACATGACCGGAATCCAATTCGTAACCGATGAAAAGGGACGCAAAACCGGAGTGCTCATCGATCTGAAGAAGCACGGAGCCATCGCCATCAGCCGTGGGAGTGCGTCAACACACGCGAATGCTCCTTTCGCGAGCCCCGCCAAGGGCCGCAGCTTCAGACGCCGGCGTGGCTGCTGCCCGACAGGGTTTTCATCACCAAAGACATTTTCGACAAACTTCATAAAACGTCAAAGCATAGGGAAGGAAGCGGAGTCGCACACTCGCTCGCCGAGCAAGAGATTTCAGCGGCCATCCACGAAGCTCCGCCGCGACAAAACCTCCTTATCCTTTGCGGACCGGCCACCCAGCTTCACGTCGATTCTGTGCATTCGTCCATCGCGGTACTCACTTTCGGACACCTGATAGCCTAGCGAATATCGCGACGCATATGCGCTTGCCACCTGCTCCAGCGCTGCGCCAAACTCCCCAGCGGCCGGGACCTCCACAGCCACTCCTCCTGACTGCTTCGCCAGATAGTTGCCGCTTCCCGTGATACTCAGTCCGAAAATCTTGCCTAGAGGATTGATGACCGTCGCTGCCGCGGCGTAGCTTCCTTGCATTTGCAGATTCATCGAGCTAAAGCTGACGTTAGCAGCCTGCAACTGCTCCGCGAGTTCCTGCCGGCTCGCGGCCTCGATTGTATCCAGCGTGTTCATGCCGTCCGAAACATATATGAGCGCGAGTTGGGAACCTGGACGCATCCTCACCGCATCAATCGCCCGTTGGACCGCAGCGGACATGCTCTTGTCCCTCACGCTGCGGTCCGCTTTCCGTTCGCTCGCGGTGGTCTCCAGCGCCATCCTCACGCTGTCTTGCATCGCCTGGGCCGCCGCCTGCCGGTCCCGGCTCAACCCGCACATTTCCTTCGCTACGCCGACAAACCAGTCCCGCGAGGCGAACACTGCTACTTCATCCTCCGGCGCCAATTTCGCTAATGCTTCCTTGAACGAAGCCAGTGCCGCCGGGTCTGACATCTTTTGCAGTCCGCCTTCCGGCGCGAGATTGAGGAAGATCAGCATCGCCAGCGGCCGCCTGTCGTCGCCGTCGTGGCGGAAGTAGGAAATCTGCCGCTCCTTGCCATCAATACGCATCCGGAAATCATCGCGACTGAGATTGCCCACGGGCTTGCGGTCCGCCAGATCGCGAACCATCACATCCACGGTGACAACTCTCGATTCGCTCTGAAAAGTCGGGGTATCCCTGCCGGTCTCGCTGCCAGCGGCGTTCATCGCTTGGATCAGGCACAGCGTCAGAAATGTCAGTTTCATATTTATTTCTCTCCTCGCGGCGTTTTCATATTGTGGAAGTTGGCCGCATCACGATTCTCAAGCCAATCCTGCGAATCTCAACTGACCACCCGCGCACATTCAGTGACCGGATGCGCTACTTTGCGGTTGGCCTCAACCGAAACGCACAATTACAAGGATCTTGAAAATCGGGTCACCGGGCATTGCACCCGGATGATCCTTCATCACACCGCCGAACCTTTATTAATTTGATGCGATTCCGGCTTCCGCCGCAATCCGCCGGTGCACCGCTGGTCAATCTGGTGCGTGCTCCTAGGTTGGCTCGTGCTCCGGAACGGCGGCGCCCAAACAGTTCAGGCGGCGGTACTCCTGCGGCGTCATCCCCATCCAGCGGCGGAAATACCGGTGCAGGACGCTCGGCTCCGAAAAGCCAAGCAGGAATGAGATATCGGTGGTTGAATGCTGCCGGAAATCCCGCAGATACTCCACCGCGAGATCCCGGCGTAGCTCGTCTAGCACCTGCCGGAACGTCGTGCCTTCCCGCTGCAATTCGCGCTGCAGCGCCCGCTCGCTCATCAGTAAGGCTTTTGCGACAGCAGTCAGATCGGGGACATCACCCCGCAGGGACTTCGCCAAGACAGTGCGCACGCGATCGCAGTTCGTACTCGGATCTGCCTCCAGCCGTTTCCGGATTTGCCCCTCGAACTGCTCCAGCAGCCCCGGATTCGAATGCAGGATCGGCCAGCCCAAAGCCTCGGCTGGAAAGCTGATCAGGTTGGCCTCCGCATTGAACCGCGGCAGGCGGCCGAGGATCCGTTCATATTCCTGTGTATGAACCGGCAGGGGGTACGTGCTGGCGGCATCGGACAATGGAAGCTGCCGTCCGGCCAGCGCCCGGGTGAGTCCAGTCGCGGCGCTCAGCGAGGATTCAACGGGGTGCCGGTTCCACAATAGGAAGTTCCCCGGCAGATCATGGACCACAAGCTCCAACACCGCGATGCGACCGTCATTCCGGAACCGGATCGAGGTCGCGTTGCTCATCAGGTTCCAGTATCGAGCCAACTTGTCGAGCGCCGCGCCGAGCGTTGTGCAACTGAGCATGACGAATCCGATCAGCCCCAGAGCGGTTGGCTGTAGCGCCTCGCCGATATGCAGACCAAGCTCCGGATCGCCGACCCGCGCAATCGCCGTCTGCCACACACGCTCCACCACGGCGCCGCTGACCATCTCATCGGGAGTCGCCAGCCGCTCCGGTGGAAAGTTCGCTTCCTTGCACAAGGCGACGATGTCCTTCCCCAGCCCAGCCGAGTAGTAGACGATGTTGCGAATGAAGTTGATGCTGAACTGAGCTTCTTTCGGCATGGCGCCGCTCCAGGCCCGGCTGCAATCCGGGGACGCTTTGCACATTGTTGCGCATTCCACTTGGTTCAAACCTCCCAGCGGCCTCTGGTGCGCTCCTTTCGTGGGCAGACGTGGGGTCGGTACGGCTTAGGCGTCAGGGTTCCACCAGACTTCCCGCCAAGGCCGTGATACTTTAGGACGCCAGTCGAACTCCTGTGGCAGAGATGAGGCTCAGCATGAATGCAACTCGGTTAGTTTGGCCCTATATTTTGCGGATGCCTGGAACGGCCCTTTTCGTGAGCGGCAAGGGGAGCAACTTATTGGCCGCGCTGGAATGCGTTAGATGGGCGCCATAGCTGATGTATCCGAGCTGATTGCCGTAGTTGCCTTGGGCTTGATGGCGGGTTCACTCGTCGCGGAAGGAGGAGTTCTTGTCCCTGTCTGGCGCTCGCTGCAACCGGACGCTTTCCTTATCTGGTACAAACAATACGCGGCTCTTCTTCAGAATGTCTTCGGACCGATGGAAGTGGTGACCTCCGTGCTCGCAGTCGCCTCGGCTGGGCTGAGTTGGTTCAACCAAAGCCGCGGATACCATTTGCTAACCGCTTCTGCAATACTCAGCCTTGCGGTGCTGGCCGTCTTTCTTATCTACTTCCAGCGTGCAAATAGTAATTTCAAGAACGGAAACATCGCTCTTGCCAGCGGCTCCGAAGAGCTTGAGCGCTGGTCGATCTGGCACTGGGCCCGAACCGGCATTGCCATAGCCGCCTTTGGCCTCGCCGTCGTTGCTGTAGTCTGTGACAAATCCCTACAGACATGTGGATCCGAGGCTCAGGAATGGTCCTCATAACCGAACCGATTGGTGTCTTTGATTTGGAGATTGGCGTGGAATACTTCTAATCATCGCACTCTGCTGCGGAGGGAGAGCGTCTCGGCTCTTTGACGCTCTCACGCGCCCAGGACCTTGATTTCGATCCTGGCGGGACAGGAACCTGCAAAGCCAACCGCTTGACCCGCCCCCGGGAATCAGCAGTCTGGGGACCATGCGCACTGGCGAGCGCCGGCGGTTATTTTCAATACTCACTGTCATATGAGCACGTGACGGAGTTGGTGGCCGAACGGGTGTCGAGTGCCTCTCGGCCGCGGAGTCACTGCACATAGCGTTGCGGCGTTTCACCAAGAGTGTTTCTAACAGTCTCTCGTTGACCGCTCCAGAACAGCCCCTCAACCGCTATTAGGATCGCCGCGCGCTGCAAGTGTTTTCCTCGTGTGCCGGATGTGCTCCCGCATCAGTCGCTCGGCCCCGTCGGAGTCGTGACGGGTAATTGAGACCAGAATGGCGAGATGTTCGGCTAGGCTCTTCGGTGTTGGCCCCTGTCCAAGGAGACTTGGCGCAATCCAAGACGCATTTGCGGTTCCAATGTTAGTATGATCTCCGAGAGGCGGCGGTTCTGTGCTCCCTTAGCGATCAGCCTGTGAAAGTCGGCATTGGTCTGGAACCAACCTTCCGCGTCGTTCCGCTGCACAACCGCCTTTTGTTTCCTTAGGACACCAGCAAGTTGCTGTAGAATGCCAGCGCCGGCGCGCGCTGCGCAGAGACGAGCGGCTTGCGCTTCGATGCCCTCGCGCACTTCGTGGATCTCTAACAGGTCTGCTGGCTCAATCTCGGCGACGGCGACCCCACGACGGGGTTGTTCAATCGCGAGGCCCTCGGAGACTAGCCCCAGAACGGCTTCGCGCACCGGGCTGCGTGAAACGTCAAGCTGGCGCGAAAATTCTGGCACAGACAAAGCCTGCCCCGGTTTCAGGGAGCCGTCCAGGATTGCCGCGCGGAGGGCTAGGTGGACCGAATCGACGATCCGGTCAGTGGGCCTGAGTGGGGTTAAGTTTAACATGACTGGCACCTACTACTACTGTGTTATAAACAAACAATTTCAGGTAGAATTGTTTAGTGAGTGATTCTACAACGCCGACTGCGCAGCAAAGGCGATTTTCTGGATATCTGGAGAGAGTGGCCGCTGGGATGAGTCATGGGGACGGAGAGAGCCGCTGCAGAACTACTGCACCGGCTTGTTGTTGCCGGGTGAACGTAAGAGCGTGGAACCCATCGCGGCGCGCCTGGCGCCGGAGAACGTGCGCCGCATGCATCAATCGCTGCACCATCTGGTGGCCGATGCCCCGTGGAGTGATGAGGACTTATTAAGAGAAGTTCGCCAGGCGGTCTTACCGGCGATGCAGAAGAAAGGACCCATTGTCTGCTGGGTGGTGGACGACACTGGATTCCCGAAAAAGGGCAGTCATTCAGTCGGAGTCAGCCGGCAATATTGTAGGACAAGTGGGCAAACAAGAGAACTGCCGGGTGGCGGTGAGTTTGTCGGTGTCGACGTGGACAGCCAGTCTTCCGATTGCCTGGCGCTTGTATCTGCCAGAGATCTGGGCAAGTGATCCGAAGCGGCGAAAGCAGGCAGGGATT
>DATHIZ010000332.1:0-7585 GCA_035316385.1 Bryobacteraceae bacterium
GAGCGTGGAGTGATCCTCGTCCACACAACGATTCTGCGTTGGGTGCAGCACTACGTGCCGGAATTCGAGAAATGCTGGAACCAATATGCGCGGCCGGTGGGCGGTTCGTGGCGCTGTGACGAGACTTACATAAAGGTGAAGGGCCGATGGACCTACCTGTCTCGGGCAGTGGACAAGGTCGGAGGAACCATTGATTTCTATCTCAGCGAGAGGCGGGATGTGAACGCTGCGAAACACTTTTTCCGCAAAGCGATAAAGAGTGTTGGGTCGCCACGAGTGATCACTCTCGACGCCTACGCGGCTTCACACCGTGCAGTTCGGGAACTGAAGTCGGAAGGTCGGTTGCCGAGACGTGTCCGGGTGCGATCGAGCAAGTATTTAAACAACATGATTGAACAACACCATCGGCGAATCAAGCAGCGAATCAGACCGATGCTCGGATTCAAACGGTTCGAGAGTGCGGCAGTCACGATCAGCGGCATCGAGCTTGTGCAGAAAATTCGGAAGCAGCAGTTTAAGACCGATACATTGGGTGGCCGCTCAGCCACAATGCCGGAACTTTGGAATGCCGTGCTGGCCGCCTGATCCGAAGTGTTGGAAACCCGAGGTCGCATCGTCCAGATCCAAACTTTGCACCAAAGCCGGCACGGGGATGCCGCTGCCATTGGAGGGAGACCCGATGTCTGTGTCGTTCGATATCGAGGAACGGCGCACAGCCGCCCCAGACCGGCCGCACTCGGATATGGCGATCGTCACTCGCGGTTACTTCCGTGCGATGGGCATTCCGCTGCTAAAGGGGCGGGACTTCAGCGAGCGGGACGATTCGCACACCATGCGGGTGTTGGTCGTCAACGACGCGTTCGCACGCAAATACTTTCCAGGTGAGGAAGTAATCGGCAAACGAATCGAGCCTGGGGCAACTAACGGCAAGGAAGGAACGAGATTGCACGAAATTGTTGGAGTGGTAGGAAACGCCAAGCAGGTGGCGCTGAGTACTGATCCGGACCCAATTTATTACTTTCCCTACAAACAGCTTTCCTGGGGCGTGGGAACGATTGTGTTGCGCACCTCAGTTCCGCCGCTGAATGTTGAAAAGGCTGCGCGGGATGTGGTTGCGAGTCTTGATCGAGAGGCGCCGATGTACAAGGTTCGGACAGGGACAGAGATCTCGGCGGCGGCGATTGCCCGCCCACGATTTTAAATGGTGTTAATGGGCAGCTTTGCGGCGTTCGCGCTGCTATTAAGCGTAACCGGACTTTAGGGCGTGTTGTCATACGCAGTGGCAAGACGGAGACGAGAGATTGGAGTGCGAATTGCACTGGGGGCGGAGCGCAGCGAGGTAGTCAGACTGGTTTTGCGACAGGCGGCGCTTTTAGTTACGGCGGGAGTCATTCTTGGGCTGGCTGGCGCAACGAGTACCGGGCGCGTGCTGGAAAGCATGGTGTACGGGGTCCGGCCAGGAGATCCGCTTATTGTATTGGGAGCGTGCTGCGTGATGGTGATTACCAGCTTGCTTGCGGCGTACGTACCGGCCACGCGGGCGGCGTCCGTGGATCCAATGCAGGCGCTTCGGAGCGAACGAGAAGACAGCGGTCAGCGGTTGATGATTGAGTCCGGTCTGCGATTTAGTTGGCTATAACCGAGCCGAGATCGCATAACGGACGTTCTGTTAACCGCAGCGCGCGGGCGGAGGCGCAGCGAACCGCCACTGCTGTTTCCTGTCGTTTTAAGTGAGACCGTAACGATATGGATAGAAAAGATAAGCCTTTTCAAATAGCAATTCTTCTTTATCCAGGCGTAACCGCGCTTGATGCTGTGGGACCGTAGGAAGTGTTGTCGCGCATGCCCAATACGGAGGTACGGTTTGTCGGCAAAGAAGTGGGACCAGGTCATGACAGAGGGTGGCACTCCTGCTGGGTGTCACGCACACGGTAGCCGAAACGCCGCCGCCTGATCTAGTGCTCGTACCGGGAGGCACGACCACACCAAGCCAAATGGTAGACGACGAGGTGCTTGACTGGCTACGTAAGGTGCACGAAACGACTACTTGGACCGCCTCGGTCTGTACCGGCGCGTTGATTTTGGGCACTGCGGGAATTTTGAAGGGCTTGCCAGCCACGACGCACTGGTACAAGATGGGCGTGCTCAAGACTATGGGCGCCAAACCCAGCCAGACGAGCGCATTGTGCACTCCGGCAAAGTTGTTACCGTCGCTGGCGTATCGGCAGGTATCGATCTGGCGCTTTGGCTGGCAGGTGAAATCGTTGGCCGCGAGCGGGCCGAAGCGATCCAGCTGGCCATCGAATACGACCCGCGTCCACCGTTCGACGCCGGCCACATGAGCAAAGCGTCCAAAGAGACGCAAACGCTTGCTAAAGAAATAATGGACCAGCGCATGCCTGCCGACCAGCGCCGTCTTGTCCCCAAGATTGCCTGGAGGCGCTTTATCGATCTGATCCGCACAGGAAAATAGCCTGCATAAAAGGACGCCCGCAGCGTTCTAGTTCACGACCTCGTAACGCAACCAGAGCGCATCGTTGCTCTGCCGCTCAACGGACTGTAGCCTTAGTCGGACTGCCCGAAAATTGTCGTGCTCCGCGGCATCCGCGGAGATTCCATCGAAGACGGTAGCGATGCCGGAACGTCCATCGATAGCGGGCTGTAATAGGAGGCTGATCTCGTTCACTAGTCCCGCGCGCAGCAGCGCACCATTAATGTGTCCGCCGCCTTCCAACAGGAGAGTGCGGATGCCGAAGTGCTCGACAAGCTGCTCCAATGCGGCAGGTAGATCGACAGAGTCCTTACCGCATACCAGATACGAGATGCCACGGTTGCGTAAGTAATCGAGATACTCTTTTGTGGTTTGCTCGCTGAGCACGCAGATCAGGTGATCTCCGTCCAGATCAGCCTTTGTCCAGCCGAGCGTGCCCTTTGTGTCGACTGCTATTGCGTGAGAGTTGGACTTTGCCGCGACATAGGGAGCTTGCGGGCCGGCGTGTGAGGAGTTCTCCGCTGGTGTGAATGGGTCACCCTCAGCGAAGTGCTGCTGCATGGTCACACGTCCACAGATCCACGCGTTGCCGCCAAGCTGATTGCCAAGCGTCTCATAATCTCCTTTCGCGGAGATTTCCTTCAATGCGGCCGGGTCGATCCTGCCGTCGATCGTTGCACTCATGTGACAAATAATCCGTGGTTTTTTCATCGATAGCCTAACTTCAAGGTTTCAAAAGTGACTTCCCGTAGCTAACAGGAATGGCGAAATTTGATCCGCCGAACTTACGAACCATCGCAAAGTTAATTCCTATGACTTTGCCCTCGTTATTAAAAAGCGGACCACCGGAGCCGCCCGATGTAGTTTGGGCATCATACACAATCTTGTCAGGCAGTACGTCGCCGATGTGTCCCTGGGTGGTGATAGGCCTGATCATGCCGCGGCGGGCGAGTTCTTCCATCACCTGCTTCGGATCACCCTTGGATGCAGTGGCGATGGACTGGAGCGTCTCGGCGCCGGCGCGAGCCAAAATTGCGTCGAGCGCGGTGGGATATCCAAGGAGCACGACGGGTCCCCCGCTGACGGCCGGCCGGCGGCCTTCGGCAAGGACGATTCGTTTGATTCCCAGCTTTGAAACATCTCCCTCCAAGACAGCCACGTCGGCGGCGGATGAAATCTTCTCCGTCCTGATGGCAACGCCGCGTGGAACGCCGGGGAAATACGCAGTCATCTCAACATTTACCGGCTCAAGCCCTTGATCGAGCATTTCCTTCATTTCGTCGTTCTGCCACCAAGGCTCCGCTACATGGTGATTGGTGAGGATTTGTCCATTGCCGGAGACGAGAAACCCAGTGCCAAAAATATCCAGCTGTACTTCCGGTCCGCTCCCGGTAAGGCTCAGGAGTGGGTTCTTGTGTTCGTCGACGGTGGGTTCGCCACTGCTCGTGACCCCGGCGTAATGCAATCTCAAGCTGGTGGTGCGATCGCGGAAGGCAAGCACAACATGGATGAGGCAGATGCTCGGCTCGTAAGACTTGATAATCGTCTCAGCAAACTTGCCTTCGGTCTCCAGCTTCTGGAGGCGGCTTTCTACCGCATCTAATTGATTTCGCAAAACGGAAGCATCGTTTGTCTTGCTGATTGCGATCTCCGATCTCAATTCTTCGCTCTTCTTCTGGAGTTGAAGCTTTTGCCGGTCGCCGGCAAGGGAGAGACCGTGTTCCACGTCAGGGGTTCGACGCGAGTGTTCCATCAACTGTTGTTGCGTCAGCATGCCCGTCTGCAGGCGGGTGATCGCAGCATAAACGCGGACGTTCTGTTCCTGAGTGCGACGGTAAAAGAGGAAAAAAACGAGGCTAGCGGCAACTATCACGATGAGGGTCGCCAGTCCGCCAATCCGAAGCATCCGCCGTTCTTCATTGACCGCTGCCACCACCCGCCGGTTAGCGTTTCGATTCTCTTCCGCAAAACGCAGCCGTTCCCGAAGTTCGTCCGCACTATGTTTGGCCCGAATTTGCGAGCGCACCCGCGACAGCAATTCGTGTGGGTCGAAGGGTACGGACAGCACATCGTCGGCGCCAAGATCCAGTCCCCGAGTCCGTTCGCCAGGTCCTCCTGGAGATAGCATCACGACGCGTATGTACTGAGTGTGCTCAGAACCTTTGATTTGAGACAAAAGGCCACAGCAATCGAGCTGGGGCGGGTCAGCGGCCAGGATAACTGCATCGGGACCGAATGCTAGAACCGGATTCATCCCGTTTCCGTAGTCGGTCGAGACCTCATACCCCGCGCCGCTCAGCACCGCGACGATGTCTTCCCTCAGAGCGTTGTCGGAGGCCGCCACGAATACTTTCTCTGCTTTAGATTTCATTTGCCGGTGGCCGCGGTCAAGAGTTGATCTGTCGTTTCTGAATCCTTGCAAGGACTGGTCCGCATTTCTTTATTGTCCACCGGAGACCGCTCTTCATTCGCTCCGTCCGTTGTCTTGCCATTCCGCCAGAGCTGAATACATCTCGCCACCGAATCGGGAGCCGCGCGTTCTCACCTTAGCGACTCCAGCAAATCCCTGTTCCAAGAGCAAGCCTCGCAGGACAGAGAAGCTGAGCGGATATGGCACCCATTTATTCGGCGAAGTGCGATCGTATTCAACAATCAGCAAGCGCTCTGACAGGGTCCGCAGCCTTCCCAAGAAAGCTCCCTGGTGTTTGATGAAATGCAAGAAATTGGCCATGAGCACGCCGTCGAGCACAGGCAAAGAGAGATCCGTCTCGTTCAGGTCCATAACCTTCTTGCGGATTATTACTTCCTGATACCGGTCGGGAATCCGGGCCAGCGAGCTTTCGTCTTTGTCCATGGCATGGATGACGCTGCCTGGGGGCAGTAACGCCGCAAGGCCGAGCGTAAATGTGCCTGTCCCGCAACCTAGATCGCACCATGTCTGCGCACGCGCTCCTGAAAGTTTTTCTATCCGAATTAATTCGGCCGCCTCAGCAATGTACATCTCAAATTTCCTACCGGCTTAAAAGTATTGTCGTCAATAACATCCTTGATGAACAACACGTCCCGTTCCACTTTATTGCGGACATCCTGAACCGGGGCAAGATTAATACTTTGCAATGAGTGCCAAAAGACTTGCCCGCCTGTTCTCAAAAAGATACAATTCCGTTACATCACGCTCCTGGGAGGGAACAATTGTGGGAGAATTCTTTGCGTGTCGCCGAGCTTACGCTGGGCTTTTGATGCTATTGAGTCTCTGCGCCGTGCTACCGGCACAAGACGTATCCGGCACGATTACCGGGAGTATCACCGACCCGTCCGGCGCGGCGGTCTCAGGCGCTACGGTCAACGTCTTCAATCAAGACCGCCAGGCTTCGCTATTGACCTTGAAGACCGACAGCGGGGGGAGTTACGTTGCACCCGCGCTGCCTATCGGTAAATACCGTGTCACGGTGGAGGCCGCCGGTTTTAAGAAATACGTCCGGGATGGCATTGTCCTGAGTGTCAAAGACAAACTGACCGTCAGCGCAGTGCTCGAGATCGGCAACGTAGCGGAGTCGGTGACGGTTCAATCGTCTCCTTTGCAGGTGCAGTTGCAATCGGCCGAGCAAAGCACTACGATAAACGGGACGCAGATTCGTGAGCTGGCTTTGGTCACGCGCAACTATGCGCAGCTAGTGTCATTGATGCCGGGCGTCACATCGGCTTCCGTAGACCAGATGTACGTGGGAACTTCGCTGCCGTCAGGGGGCAACGCGACGATTCCCTTTTCGATTAACGGCACGCGCAACTCCGCAAGCGGGTGGACGGTGGACGGCGCGGACAACGTTGACCGCGGCTCAAATCAAACTCTGATCAACACGCCGAGTATCGATGCGATTGAAGAGTTTAAGGTGCTGCGCGGCTCCTACTCAGCCGAATCGGGACGCGCGGGCGGCGGCCAGATCAGCGTGGTCACCAAGTCAGGCACGAACGAATTTCATGGTGACGTATTCGAGTTCGTGCGCAATAGCGCTTTTTCGGCCAACAACTTTTACAGTAATGCGACCCGGCTCAACCTGGGACCGGATGGAAAATCGCAAGTGGCTCCGCTGCATTACAACAACTTTGGTGAAACACTGGGTGGACCGCTCTGGATACCGAAGGTCTACAACGGAAAGAACAAGACGTTCTTCTTTTTCTCACAGGAGTTCCGGCGCGTAATTACGTACAACTCAGGCACGGCTACGCTGCCCACTACAGGGCAACTTAACGGCACCTTCACCAACCCGGTTTGCGTGCAATATAGCGGCTCTACCTGTACACAAACCTCAACTCAAATCACGCGGATCAACCCGGTTGCCCAGCAATATTTAAAGGATATTTACAGCGGCCTGCCACTTTCGCCCACATCGAATTTAAATGTGTACCTATTCCGGAACGTATTCAATTTCGAGCAGGAACTCTATAAGGTCGACCATTTGTTCGGCGAGAAAGTGCGAGTGTCCGTTCGCTACCTTCGCGATGCGATTCCGACCACCGAGCCGCAGGGTTTGTTTACGAACGCGCCCGTTCCAGGTGTTTCCATTACCAACACCAACGCGCCCGGCCATAACTGGGTGGGCAGAGTAACCTGGACCATCAACCCTACCTGGATCAATGAAGCCGGTTTCAACTATACCTATGGAGCGTTAGTCAGCGATCCCACGGGAACCATCAATTCCAATTATTCGAAAGACATAAAAGTCAATCTGCCGTTTCCGGTGACGCTTAGCCAGGTGCCTTCCCTGGTTTTTACCGGCGGCACGTCCATTACCGGCTACGGGCCCTATCGCGATTACAATCGCAATTACAACGGCTACGACAACATGACGAACATCTTCGGCCCGCACACGCTGCGCACCGGGTTTAGTTATAACTATTATCAGAAAACGGAGAACAACGCCCTGGCGAATGCGGGTTCGTTCACGTTTACGCCTGCCAGTGTTCCGGCGGGAGCGACTCAGTTCCAACAATCCTTCGCGAACTTCCTGTTGGACAACGTCGCAAACTTTACGCAGGCCTCGCTTGATGTCACGCCTGACCTCCGCGCTCAACAATTTGAAATTTATCTGCAGG
>DATHIZ010000333.1:0-7846 GCA_035316385.1 Bryobacteraceae bacterium
GGTTCTGCGGAAAGCAGGCGGCCTCTACCGGGTGGCAGTGAAGGATGGTCCGATGGTTTGCTACCAGCGGCCGTCCGTTGACGTACTGTTCAGTTCCGTGGCCGAAGCTGCGGGGCCGCACGCCGTGGGTGTGATCCTCACCGGAATGGGCGCGGATGGCGCGCATGGATTACAAAAAATGAGATCCACCGGCGCCCCTACTATCGCTCAGGACGAGGCGACGTGCGTCGTGTTCGGAATGCCGAAGGAAGCCATTCGCCTGGGCGCGGCCGAACGAATTGTTCCCTTGCGATCGATCGCTCACGCGATCTGCCGTGCGCTTTGAGCCTGCGTGGTCAGTAGCGGGTTGGCAGGCCCTGGCGCACAACGGAAGCGCTGGTACGCATCCCGGCGGAAGAGCTTTTCAGATAACGCCCGGCAAACGTAATAAACGTCGGCCAGTTGGGAGCCGGCGTGTGACCGCCGCTGTGCTGGCGGAACGCTACGTCTCCGTCGATCAGGGGCGTCTCAATGGCGGGAAATTCCGTGGTGCCCATGTCTTTCTTTCCGAGCAGCTTATAGACCGGGCCGGCGCCTGCCGCGGCCAGAAACATTCCTTTGGCGTCTACCCATCCATCACCCTGCGTTGCGCCGCCGCTGATAAACACCGGGCGTGGAGCGCAAAGGGCCACCAGCTCGTGTGAATCCACGGGCAGGTCGTTCCAGTTCAGCGGGCCCGCATATTTGAGGAAGTTACCGGCCATCCAGTGATATTCGTTGTTGGCGGCTACGTTCTCTACCAGTTCGCCCCAATTGCGGCGGTAAATTTTAGCGCCGCCTTCACCCGAGGAACTGACGTAGGCGATGGCGAATCGCGGGTCGTACGCCATGGTGACCAGGGTCGCTTTTCCATATCTGGAGTGGCCTTCGATGCCGACCTGTTTGGCGTCGACAGCCTTGTCAGTTTCAAAATAATCCAAAGCGCGGCTGGCGCCCCAGGCCCAGGCTCGTAGAGCGCCCCAATCATCGACCTGGCGAGGCTGCCCCTTGTTGACTAACCCGATGATGCCTTGGGTAAGGCCCGCGCCGTTGTCGGCTTGAATGCTGGTTGGGGACAGCATGGCGTAGCCCCAACCTTTCGCCAGAACTTGCTGCTGCCACGTCGGCCCCACCACAACGGGAGGCGGCGGGAGACCTGGCGGCCGGATGCCGGGACGCATACCGGTATAGGCGAATTCCATAATCACGGGCACGGGACCGGCTGCATTGGCCGGGGTTGCCAACGTAAGCTGGATATCCACGGTAATTTGCGGATCAATGGAATTGTCGACGTGCCCGACAAGCGTCTTCACAACAACAGGCACATCGCCGTTGGTCTCGGTCGCGGTTTTGGTTACTTCCCATTTCACACCCGGCGTGTTCTTGGGAGCCCGGCCGTAGATTTCGCGGTCGAACTCCTCCACGATTTGAGGGCGGCGCTGCTTCCACCATTGCGCGGCCTTGGTCACCTTATGTCCGTTGTTCAGAACCAGCGGGTCCGGAAGTTTCGGGTAGGGGTTGGCTTTGGATTCGTCGTAATTGGCTGCATTGGCAGCCTGGGGATTGTGGCCGTCCACTCCGCGCCGCAGTTCGGTAATGTGCAGAAGCCCCATCAATCTCTGCTCGTCCTCTTGAGCGGTGAGATGGACCGGCGCGCCCGGCGCGTCGGTCTGGTAGGCGGTGATCCCGGAAGGACTAGCCAGCAGAACGCAAAATGCTAACCCGAGTAACTGTTGAATGGATCGTGGTGAAGACACGGATTTCTCCTGTTCCGGGGACGCATAAGATCATATAACAACTGCGGAGAAAATAGTTTTGCAGCCGAACTAATGGAGGGCCTTTCACCGGCTTCCGCGTTCACCGAGCGTGTCAATTAACTGAGAGAGGCGGTCCACGCCATTCTGCCAGTTTCTTCGAATTGCAAGCTCCGCTTGGTCCGCGTCCCCCGCGGAGATGGCGGCAATGATTTCTTCGTGTTCAGCGGTTGACTTGTCGAGTTCCTCCAGAATTGCCCCTGCGTACAAGCGCCAATACCGTTCGGCTTGCGGCTGAACTGTTCTATGGATCTCGAGCAACCGGGGACCGGCGCTGGCTTCAACGACAGTGCGATGGAAATTCAGATCGAGTTCGAAGATGCGTTGTGCATCCGAGTGGCCCACCTTGGCCAGTTCCATCAAACCCTTATTGAAGGTCTTTAGAAGCGCGATGGTCTCTCGCCGTTTGGCTAGAGGAAGCTGAGCCGTCAAGCGCGCGGACAAGCCTTCCAAATGCCCAATGATTGAGTAGAGTTCACGCGCGTCCTCCTTGGTCAAAGGGGCAACCAGCATGCGGCTCTTACTGCCGCTGTTCGGGGCTCCGATGACATAGCCCTCCTGCTGCAGCAGTTGGAGCGCACCCCGAATAGGCGTGCGGCTATACCCAAGCCGCGCCGCGAGGTCTGCCTCTATTACCCACGTCCCCGGCGCAAGCTTGCCGTTGACGATCATGTCCCTCAGTTGTTGGTAGGCGGACGTACCTAGGGACATACCGGTATGCCCCAGCGGAACGGATCTTGCTCGCCGAGGATCAACTGGGCATCCGCCGTAACGAAGGCCGATCCCGTCACATGCGGATAAAGGGCGCCCTTGCGCACGGAAACCGAACCTTCAAACACGCTTCCTATGAGGCTTTCCTGACGCCATATCTCACCTTCCTTCAGCTTGCCATCCGCGTAGAGACAGGCCATCTTCGCGCTGGTTCCGGTGCCACAGGGAGAACGGTCATAACTGGCGCCCGGGCAAAGCACGAAGTTCTTGCCGTGCGCGCCGGGCAATACTGGCGGACCGCACAGTTCAATGTGATCGATCTCACCGCCGTTTTCGCCCGTGATTCCCTCTTCCGTAAGCACCTGCCGGATCAGCTTTGCATAGTTAGTAAGAGAATCCAAGTTCTTAATAGATAAACCAATCGGGCAGGTATGCGTGATGAAAAACCAGTTGCCGCCCCAAGCCACATCGCCTGTCACAGTGCCGAAGCCCGGTACCTCGACTGAGACGTTAGCCATCCAACGGTAGCTTGGGACGTTGTCAACCGTGACGGAACCGGTTTCATGCAAATGTGCTGAAACCAGGCCGACAGGCGTCTCGATGCGATGAACTCCCGGTTTTATTCTTTCGAGGAAAGCGAGTGTTACGGCCAGACCGATGGTCCCGTGGCCGCACATGCCCAGATAGCCGACATTGTTAAAGAAGATAACGCCCGCGGAACACGAAGGGTCAGAGGGTTCACAGAGGAGTGCGCCCACCACCGCATCGGAGCCGCGCGGCTCATTCACGACAGCCGCGCGAATATGATCATATTCGGAGCGCAATACTTTTAGACGCTCGGCTATGGGACCAGTTCCGAGGAACGGTCCGCCCTCAATGATGATGCGCGTCGGTTCGCCGCCGGTATGCGAATCGACCACCCGAATTCGGCTCGATGGTTGCACGTGGTGTGGTATACGCTATCGTATACAATGCGTCCCAAAACGTTCGATGTGGTGATCGTCGGCGGTGGAATTGTAGGCGCCGCGTGCGCAAAAGAACTGGCCGCGGCCGGTTTGCGCGTTGGCATTTGTGAAGAGAGCGACCACCTCGGCGGCGGCGCCACCGGTGCGGGCATGGGCCACATCGCGGTGATGGACGATTCCGAAGCACAGTTTGCTTTAACCAGCTATTCACAAAAGCTTTGGCGGCAAATTGCCAGTGATCTTCCGTCTACCGCCGAGTATCTGGCCAGCGGATCATTGTGGGTGGCGGCGGACGAGGAGGAATTCCGGGAGGTCCACCGCAAATACAACTTCTATGCGGAACGCGGAATACCCGTGGAAATACTGGACTCGAGACAGACAGCGGAAGCCGAACCTCAGCTGCGGCCCGGCTTGGCGGGAGCGCTCTTGATGTCGGCGGACGGTGTTTGCTATCCACCTTGCGCGGCGGATTATTTTGCCAGCCGGGCGGAGAAACGGTTTAACCAACGAGTCGTGGAGATATCGGATGCGGGAGTGCAGACAGCGGACGGCACGCCCATTACCGCCGGCGCGGTGATTTTGGCCACTGGCGCATCGATAAGCCAGTTGATACCGGGCGTCGCCGTGTATCCGCGCAAGGGGCACCTGCTCATTACCGACCGCTATCCGGGCTTTCTGCGGCATCAGGTGATCGAACTCGGCTATTTGAAGAGCGCGCATACGTCCACTGCGGATTCTGTCGCATTCAACGCTCAGCCACGAATCACCGGCCAGATATTGATCGGCTCTTCGCGCCAATATAAGGTAGACGATCCGGCAGTGGAGCAGAAAATGCTAAGCGACATGCTTAAACGCGCGATCCAGTACATGCCGGGCCTGGAGAACCTTTCCGCCATTCGCGTCTGGACGGGCTTTCGCGCCGCGACACCGGACAAGCTTCCGCTGATCGGCCTGTGGCCCGGGTGCAAGAACGTCTATCTGGCGACCGGGCATGAGGGTCTGGGCATTTCGACATCGCTGGCGACGGCGCGGCTGCTAGCCGACCAGATTTTGGGCCGGCCTTCCGAGATTTCCCGTTTGCCCTATGAGCCCGCCAGGAGTTTTGCCGCGGATGCCTGACTCGGTGCGCGTGCGCCTCAACGGCGAATCCATTCGAGTGCCCGCTGGCGTCAGCGTGGCAGCCTGTGTCTTTCTATCCGGTAAGACGGCGCTTCGAACCTCCGTCACCGGCGAGCCCCGTTCAGCCTTGTGCGGCATGGGCGTTTGCTTTGAATGCAGGGTGACGATTAATGGCAGTGCAAACCGCCGCAGCTGCCTGGTGAACGTGCGTGAGGGCATGGTGATTGAAACAGCATGAGCAAACCCGTTGCTGTTGTGGTCGTGGGAGCGGGGCCGGCTGGTATGGCGGCGGCCGTCCGGGCAAGGGAAAGCGGCGCGCGCGTCACGCTCATTGACGATAACGACGGAGCAGGCGGCCAGATCTGGCGAGGCAGCAGTGATTCAGTTTGGTTCGAACATCTGCGCTCCGCCCGCGTGGAACGGCTCGCCGGCGCACAAGTAATTCAAGGAGATTTGAGGGCCAGAACGCTGCTCGTGGAACAGGGCTATCGCGCACTGGAAGTCGCATTCGACAAGCTGATCCTGGCGACCGGCGCGAGAGAGATATTTCTCCCCTTTCCCGGCTGGACCCTGCCGGGCGTTTTTGGCGCCGGCGGTTTACAGGCGCTGGCGAAATCCGGCTGGCCTATCCGCGGAAAACGCATCGTGGTTGCGGGAACAGGGCCGCTGCTGCTGGCTGTCGCCGCTTACCTTCGGAGACACGGCGCAAAGGTCACGCTGCTCGCCGAGCAGGCGGAGCGAAGCGCGGTGATGCGTTTTGGGTTCGGACTGGTTCGGCGGCGCGAAAAGCTGGCGCAAGCGATTGGCCTGCAATTCGCGTTGACGGGCATGACGAAGCGCTACGGCTGTTGGGTGGAGGCCGCGGAAGGTGACGGCAAACTGGAACGTCTGCGCATCCGCCAGGGGAAGAAAATCCGGATGGAAAAGTGTGATTTCGCAGCGGTTGCCTATGGGCTGTGCCCCAACGTGGAATTGGCGTCCTTCCTGGGCTGCCAGATGAACGGCCAAGCTATCGCGGTAGATGAATTTCAACGATCCTCCGTCCCGGATGTCTTCTGCGCGGGAGAATGTACCGGCATAGGCGGCGTGGATCTTTCCTTGATCGAAGGCGAGATTGCAGGCTATGCGGCTTGCGGCGCGCTCGACAAGGCCCGCTCCTTGTTTGCGGAAAGAAGCGCGGCTGACGATTTTGCCGACGCGTTGCATACGACCTTCGCTCTGCGTCCGGAGTTGAAGGAATTACCAAAGCCCGAAACGCTAGTCTGCCGCTGCGAAGATGTGAGCTTCGCCAGGATGCATAGCTACAGTTCGTTCCGAGCCGCTAAACTGCATACGCGCTGCGGCATGGGACCATGCCAGGGACGAATTTGCGGACCGGCCGCGCATTTTCTATTCGGCTGGGACACCACGTCTTTCCGTCCGCCTATTCTTGCCGCCAGGATCGGCACACTGTTACAGGAGTCAAGAACAACAAAATGAAAAACATGGAATGGCGAGGGGTTATTCCCGCGATCACCACCCCGTTTCAGGAAGATCTTTCGGTGGACCATGCCTTCCTGGCCACGCACTGCCAGTGGTTGGTGGAGAACGGCTGTAAAGGCGTAGTCGCGCTGGGATCGCTGGGTGAAGGCGCGACGTTAAGTCCGGCTGAGAAAACTCAAGTTCTGGAGACGTGCGTAAAGGCCATCGGAGATCGAGCGTTCGTGGTGGCTGGCATTTCGTCTTTGAGCACAACCGAGGCCGTGTCCATTGCCCAATCCGCCGCGCGGGCGGGCTGCCATGGGGTGATGGTGTTGCCGCCCTATGTGTACCTCGGCGATTGGCGCGAGACGAAGGCGCATGTGAGCGCGGTGCTTTCCGCCACGGGTCTTTCGGCGATGCTCTATAACAACCCCGTCGCCTATACGGTCAATTTTGTGCCCGAGCAAGTACAGGAACTGCTGCAGGAGCATCCCACACTGCACGCGATTAAAGAATCGAGCGCGGACGTGCGGCGGGTAACTGCGCTGCGCGCGATCGCGGGAGACCGGCTGCAGATTCTGGTGGGCGTGGACGACCTGGTTGTGGAAGCGGCCGGCGCGGGAGCCGTGGGCTGGATCGCCGGCTTGGTGAACGCCTTCCCGAAAGAATCAGTAGACTTGTTCAACCTGGCTGCGACCGGGAAGGCGCAAGAGGCATTCGATCTGTATAAGTGGTTTCTGCCGCTGCTGCGCATGGATACGGTGCCGAAATTTGTTCAGCTGATCAAGCTGGTGCAGGAGGAAGTGGGCATGGGCAATCAACGGGTGCGGCCGCCGCGCCTGGTTCTCAGCGGCACGGAACTGGCGGAGACGAAGCGCATTATTGCGGATAGTCTTGCGACGCGTCCCGGCAAATGAAACGGTTGTTTTCGCGCACCATTCTTTTATTGATTGCACTGGTAACGCTGGCTTCGGCGCAGCCGGTATTTACCAACGTATTTCCTGCTAAAGAGCTAGCGAGCCGCCGCGAGCAAGTGATGGCGCGGATCGGGGAGGGCGTTGCCATTCTGCAAGGAACGACGGAGCGGCCCGGGGAGCAGCCCCTCCGGCAGAGCAACCAATTTTTCTATCTCACCGGCGTCGTGGAGCCGCGCGCCATCCTGGTCATCGACGGACGGACACGCAAATCGACTTTGTATTTGAAGCCGCGCAACGAGCGCCGCGAAACAATGATGTTTGGACCCGGCCTCTATCCCGGTGAAGAAGCAGCTCGGGCAACCGGCATGGAAGCGGTTTTGCCGCGAGACGAATTTGGCGCCAATCTTTCCGCACTCTTAAAAGACGGCCGGACCATCTACACGCCGTTCCGGCCCGAAGTATTGGGCTCGGCTTCTTCAAGCGACCCAGCCAACCTGGCGAAAGCCAACAAGAGCGATCGATGGGATGAAAGAAGTTCGCGGGAAGAGGTTTTTATTCAGCATTTGAAGGCGGCTTCCCCTGGATCCGAAGTCCAGGATCTTGATCCCATCCTCGATAAGCTGCGAGGGGCCAAGAGCGCCAGCGAGATTGCTATTCTTCGTGAAGCCACTCAAATTGCCGGACGCGGAATCATAGAAGCCATGCGCGACGCCCGGCCTGGTATGCATGAATACGAGTTACAAGCGGACGCCGAGTTTGTGTTCAAAAAGTTTGGCGCCTATGGGCCGTCTTACTTCGCGCTGGTTGCTACCGGGCAGAACACTTTTTATTCGCATTATCA
>DATHIZ010000334.1:0-2545 GCA_035316385.1 Bryobacteraceae bacterium
CCGTGCTGTTCGCGCTTTGGTACGCGGTATCGAGCGCGCGCATGAGTTGCATCCCGGAAAGATGATTCTGCTGAAGGGCGTGCGAAGCGAACTGTTCTGGACTGGATTCGTCGACCTTCCGTTCCGCCGGTTGGGCATTACCGAGGTGTACCTTGTGCCGGGCTCGGAGGACCAGATCGACGCTCATCCCGAACTCGGCGAGCCTCGGGAGTATGTGCTGCCGGCGGCGGTGACGCTGATGGCACTTGAGCGGGGGCAAGCGGTAGTTTATGAAGCTTCCGGCGAGAGACTTTTGAATATTACGGGTTTCTATTCCAAGCTGGCAGTTTCGACTTTGCGGCCCGAGATGCCAAGGTCGGTGGATGCCGGCGATTCGCTGTACAGCGATCAGTTTGGAAAGGGTTGGTTTGGGATTGAGAATGGTCATCGCTGGATGTCGCAGAAGGCGGAGGTAAGGCTGGGAGCGCCGAAGGCGGCTGGAGAAAAATTGTATCTGAGCGGCCACGCCCCCGAAGAGCTACTGCAGGCGGGACCGGTTCATTTGACGGTAAGTGCCGACGCTGTGGTGGTATCGACATTTACGCTACAGGCGACAGACTCGCAATTCGATCTCGCGGCTGAGATGCCCGCCGGGAGTGTGGGCAAGGCGGAGACACTGATCACCCTCTCGGTAGACCGCGTGCTCGTGCCGCCGGACGACGGGCGGAAGTTGAGTCTGGTGTTCGGAAAATTGCGCATCCAGTAATTTTCACCCGGCGCGAAAATTTTGTGTGTAGAATACGCCGTGACAACGTATAGACCTTTTGAGGGTAAATTACGTCAATCTTCAAAGATGGGTAATCAAACTGAGCAATTCTACCGATATGGGCTTTTAGCGCGATTGGGCTAAGCGAACATTTGGAACTTTTCGGTAGGCTGGTGCATCGAAGATGTCTGGCAGTTGAATTGCTAGAAGGTGTGCTATGATTCTTGGAGCAAGTTTTCCTAGGTTGTCTGAAGCCGCTAACGGCGAATCCGTTACGCGATGCAGTTCTAACCCTCTCCAAGATTCGGAAGAATTTGTAACTTTGGGTAAAGTTGCACGTCTATACCGTATTGAAAACTTGAGCGCATAAGACAACGTATAGAGAAGTGAGGAGAAGCAGCCATGACAAAAGTTGAAGTGAACAAGTACAAAGAAATTTTGGAAAGCAGACAGGCAGAACTGGTGGAAGTGCTCCGCAATCGGGATGGAATCACGATTGAGAAGAGCCCGGATGCGCTGGATGAAGTGCAGAACGCCGCGGAGCGTGAGTTAGCCATTCGCAATCTCGATCGCGAATCAAACCTGCTGCGGAACGTTCGTGCCGCATTGCGCCGCATTGACGATGGATCGTTTGGTGTGTGTGTGCACTGTGATGAAGAGATCAGTCCTAAGCGCGTTGCCGCCGTACCGTGGACGCCGTACTGCATTCAGTGCCAAGAGGCAGCCGACAAGGCTCAGGAAGACGGATCCGAATCGTTCGACGATCTGCTGGTTAACGCCGCTTAAGTCCCGATTCAGGCTGCTGGTTTCATCTCCAAAGCGCGGGCTCACCGCCCGCGCTTTTTTCATCTCCAAATCCGATACAGATTGCAGAGACCATACGGCCCGACTGTTCTTTGTCGCGGCGGAAGGAGTGAAATTGGCCCGGACCGCTACAGACGGTGCAAAGACGCATTACTTCGATGTGTTCCAAGGCAACCCCCGCGTCAATCAGCCGCTGCGAGTTAGCGGTGGCCAGATCGATGGTTCGCGCGTTCGAATGGAACTGTTGCGCCACTTCCGGCCCCACTTCGAAGCAACATGGACCGATGGCAGGTCCGATTGCCACTAGCAGCCGACCAGGATCGGTACGGAAATCTTGTGTCATCTTCTCGACGGCGTGTCGAACAATAGACGCCACCGTGCCGCGCCAACCGGCGTGAATGGCCGCCGCTACGCGGTTTTCCGGATCGGCGATGAGGATAGGCACGCAGTCTGCAGTACGTATACCGATCCAGTTTCCAGCTTCGCTGGTGATCAGAGCGTCCCCTTCTTCCAAACTGCCGCGGCGTCCGTCCGCAACGACGACCTTACTCGAATGGATTTGTTTTAGGTTCGTATAATCGGGAATCCAGTTTTCTGAACTCCGGACTCCAAAGCCGTGGGTTACCCACGGGAGGGCGGCGAGTAAAGGCGATTGGAGGACCGGCATTCGGGAGTGGTATCTCTAGTTTAGCAATGACGCGACTGATTCTACTGGCTGCGGGGGTATCTGTGTCGATATATGGTGCAGGTGTCGAGAAAATTGTCTTTGACACGGACCCAATACACTTCACCGACGATGGCCATGCCGCCGTAATGTTGCTCCGGAGTCCGGAGAAAGTTCAGATTCTGGGCATGACGATCGTGGCAGGGAATGCCTGGGCGGCCGAGGGCGCCGGGTTTATGTGGCAGGCGCTGGAAGCCATTCATCGCACCGATGTCCCCCTATATCTCGGTGCACAGGCTCCGCTGGTTCACACTCTGGCGATGGCAAGGGAA
>DATHIZ010000335.1:0-6530 GCA_035316385.1 Bryobacteraceae bacterium
GACCGAGCCGAGTAACAACCTGCGAAGAACTCCGTGTCCGTGGGTGCCAATGACGACCAGGTCTATGGCGTGCTCCTTCACGTGATGCGCGATTTGCCGGGCGGCATCGCCTTCGGCGAGAACGCGCTCCACCCGGCTCTCCGGCACGTCGATGGTGTATTCCGTGAGGCGCTGTCTGACGGCGTCGGCGAAGGCCGTGAAGTATTCGGTATTGATGATGGGGACTTCGATCGTTCCGTACCAACCACCGGGAATCTCAAAGACGTGCATCAAAGTCAGCTTGGCGCCGAAGAAATTTGCCAGAGCGGCGACCTTCTGATTCAGTGCGCGGCTGTGTTCCGAAAAATCAATGGGAAACAAAATGCGATTGATCTTCATGGTTAGTAAGGCCATTTCCAATGGGTGATTTCTTTTTTGTCGGCGCCATGCTCATGGGCGAAGGCGATGCTTTCTATGATTTGCTCCTTCAGCCATTCCTTGACGTGAGCACCCGTCTTCTGGAGGCGCGGCACGCGGTCGATCACATCGATTGCCAGGTTGAAGCGGTCCACCTGGTTTTCGATCGCCAGTTCGAGAGGCGTGTTGATGTTGCCTTTTTCCTTATAGCCCCGCACGTGCAGGTTGGAGTGGTTGGTGCGTCGGTATGCCAGTTTGTGAATCAACGAGGGGTAGGCATGGAAATTGAAGATAACCGGCTTGTCGGTGGTGAAGAGGGAATCGAAATCGCGGCTGGAAAGACCGTGCGGATGCTCGGTGTCCGGCTGCAAACGGTAAAGATCCACAACATTGACAAAGCGAACCTTGAGGTCGGGAAAGCGCTCGCGCAAGATGGCAGCCGCCGCGAGGCATTCCATGGTCGCGATGTCACCCGCGCAAGCCAGGACCACGTCGGGTTCATTGCCACCGTCCGTACTGGCCCAATCCCAGATTCCGACGCCCTTGGTGCAGTGCTTCACCGCCGTATCCATATCCAGATATTGAAGATGCGATTGCTTATCCGCAACGATGACGTTGACATAGTCGACGCTGCGGAGACAGTGGTCCGCCACGCTGAGGAGACAGTTCGCGTCGGGCGGAAGGTAAATACGGGCGATTTCGGCGCTCTTGTTGGTGACGATATCGAGGAAACCCGGATCCTGATGCGTAAAGCCGTTGTGATCCTGTCGCCAGACGAGTGACGTAATCAGCAGGTTGATGGAAGAGATGGGCGCCCGCCACCTGAGTTCCTTTTTGCTTGCCTCCAACCACTTTGCATGCTGGTTAAACATGGAATCGACTACGTGTACGAAGGCTTCATAGGTGGAAAAGAAGCCGTGTCTTCCCGTAAGAACGTAACCTTCGAACCAGCCTTCCAGCGTGTGTTCGCTCAGCATCTCCATCACGCGGCCGTCGAGCGCCAGTTCGCCGCCATCGGCATCTTCGGGTTTGAACTCAGCCATCCAGGTTTTCTTACTTGCCTGATAGACCGTCTGCAGCCGGTTCGATGCGGTTTCATCCGGTCCGAAAATACGGAAGGTGGTTTTGTTCCGGCGCAGGGTGTCACGCAGGAATTGCGCCAGAATATCGGTCGGAAATTCCTCAGTCTTGCCGGGCTTGGCGACCTTTGCGGCATAGTCTCGAAAATCCGGCAGATCCAATGTTTTGCGCAGGAGTCCACCGTTGGCGTGCGGATTTGCGCTGATCCGCCGGTTACCTGTAGGCGGCAAGGCCTTTAGTTCCGGCGTCAGCGCCCCGGCCGTGTCGAACAATTCTTCGGGTTTATAACTGCGGAGCCACTCGTCCAGCAGTTTTAAGTGAGCGGGATTTGCCGCCACATCGAGAATGGGAACCTGATGCGCGCGCCAAAAGCCCTCCACTTTGTGCCCGTCCAACTCTTTCGGTCCGGTCCAGCCTTTGGGCGACTTCAGGATGATCATCGGCCAGCGAGGGCGTTCGGCCTTTCCCGCCGCGCGCGCTTCAGTTTGAATGCGGCGAATCTCCAGAACACAGTGTTCCAGGGTGGCCGCCATGGTTTGATGCATCACTTGCGGGTCATCACCTTCCACTAAATAAGGCGTGTAGCCGTACCCCACGAAGAGGGCTTCAAGTTCTTCGTGTGATATGCGCGCCAGGATAGTTGGATTGGCGATCTTATATCCGTTCAGGTGGAGGATCGGCAGCACAGCGCCGTCTCTGATTGGATTGAGAAACTTATTCGAATGCCAGGAGGTGGCGAGGGGGCCGGTCTCGGCTTCGCCATCGCCGACCGCTACGGTCACGATGAGGCTAGGGTTATCGAACGCCGCTCCATAGCCATGGGAAAGGCTGTAGCCGAGCTCGCCGCCTTCGTGGATGGAGCCGGGAGTCTCCGGCGTACAGTGGCTTCCTATCCCTCCGGGAAAGGAAAACTGGCGGAAAAAGCGCAGCATACCGGCTTCGTCCTGACTCTTGTCCGGATAAATCTCCGAATAGGCGCCTTCCAGATAGGCATTGGAAAGGGTGGCTGGCGCGCCATGCCCCGGACCGGAAATGAAGATCGTGTTCAGGTCATACTTCTTGATCAGCCGGTTCATATGAACCCACATGAACGATTGACCAGGGCTCGATCCCCAATGGCCAAGCAACCGCGTCTTAATCTGGTCCGCCCCCAGCGGCTTTCGCAGAAGCGGATTGTCTTTCAGGTAGATCATGCATGCCGAAAGATAATTGCAGGCGCTCCAGTAGGCGTGAGTTGCTTTCAATTCTTCGGGACTAAGTGGATCTGACTGTAATGATAATTTCATAAAGAGCAAGTTGTCAGGTACAGGCTAGATTTGCAGTGCGCACACTACTGCTGCAAGCTAGACGCTCCAGGACGATTTCCAGTTCAGTTTGCTTGCCGATCTTTTCGAGTCTTACTTGCTTAAAGAGAGCCGCTGCGCTCAAATCGCCATCGGGTGAATGCCTCAGTCAGGCAGCCTTTTCTCGCGGCATCCCACAAATCAACCATGACAGGATGGTTATCACATCCGGAAGCCCGCTTGAAAGCATTGCGGTATCGCACATGCACGCAGTTTAACGAGGAATTCGAATGACCACGTTCCAGAATATATTGTTTCCTGTCGACTTTTCCGAACGCTGCCTTCAAAGCATGTCCTACATGGCGGGAATCGCGCGCAAGTTCAATAGTGAGTTGACGCTGCTCCACGCGCTGGATATCTATAACCCATTCGGATACGGCGCAATTTCCAGTACAGTTGCTTACGGGGAGGCGGCAGATGTTCTGAAGCGGCAACGGGAATTCGCACTGGCGGACTTCGGAAGCGAAGTTCTAGAGGGCCTGGCAGTAAGGCGTGTGATGGAAATGGGCGAGCCGGCCGATTGCATCACCAGATATGCCGGACAGCATGCGGTCGATCTGATAGCAATGCCAACACATGGGGGCGGGCGTTTTCGAAGGCTGTTGTTGGGCTCGATCACCGCCAAAGTGCTGCATGACACCGATTGCGCCGTTTGGACAACCTCGCATTCCGAGGCGCTTGCTTCGCCGGACATTGAAAGCATTCTCTGCCCGGTTGACGCTTCGCCGAACGCGGCCCGGCTTATTCATGCTGCTGAGGATATTGCAGCTCAGTATGGGGCAGTTGTCCGGCTGGTGCATGCCATTCCGGCGTCCGACGCAGGCGCCACTGGGGACCGCGATATGAGTTTTGAACGTTTCTTGTTCGATACGGCAGCGAGGCAAATCGCCGCGTGGCAAGAGGAGGCGAGAACGCACTTCGAAGTTTGCGTAAAGGCCGGGAATGTTCCAGCGGTCGTGCGCGAGGCGTCAGTGCAGTACAACGCGGACCTGGTGGTGATGGACCGCGGCCGGCTACAGGAATTCCTGGGTCCTTTCCGGAGCAGCGCTTACGAGATTATTCGTGAATCGCCATGTCCCGTTCTCAGTTTTTGAGATGAACTCGTAGTCGCTTTTCGGCGTTACGGCCTTGGCACTACTCCGGCTTGGCCTGAAGCGTGCGCGGCTCGAAAGCGGTAGCCGCGAGAATTCGATGCCGAACCCGGCGTTCAAAGAGGCCGTGAAATAGAAGCGGCTGCCAAGTCCCGGCCTTGAGGCGACGGACTGCGCATCGGCGAAGCAGGCCCCTGAAGGCGAATAAATGACGAATGCGCTGCCTACATCCCCTTGTTCGAAATGAGCCGGCTTCCCAGTTTGTGGCGCTCCCCAGCCGCGCTGGGCCTGTGCTTTTCCTGGTTTACTTCTCGCGGCGATAGGCTGTTTGGACTTTTGAACTACCCGGTGGCGCGGCGGACCACGGAGATTGGTATTCGCACGGCTTTGGACGCGCGACAGGGCGAGTTGGTTTTGCCGGTGGCGAAAGCTTTGGCGGCGATGGTGGGTGCGGACTGCGGCCGAGCGCCCCTTGCTAACTTCGGGACTCACGAAGGAACGCCTGGCGGCCAGCTTGCCATCTCCGCAAACCGTGTCTTGCGGTCGTAATGTTCTTTCGGAAGTGCTCGAATCAGGCGGAATTGACAAAGCTGGCGATGGCTATGTAGAATACTGCTGCGATCTTAAACTTAGGAGAAGAAGCCTAAAATGGCAAAGGCACCGAAAGCACCGCCCATTGTGTCCGACATTAACGTCACTCCGATGGTGGATGTGATGTTAGTTCTGCTAATTATCTTCATGGTCATCACGCCGATGCTTAGCAAAACTGTTCCAGTAACCATGGTGAAGACGCATAATCCGATCAAAATGCAGGAAGCTGACAAGGAAGACGCTATTCTCATTGCGGTTACACGCGATGGGAAGGTCTACGTCAGCCCTGGAAATTTGTTAGCCGATCCGAATCAGCTGGGTAGCAAGGTTAAAGATCTAAATCAGAACCGTTCAGATAAGACGGTTTACATTAAAGTTGACGCGCGAGCAAGGTTTGCGAGCGTAACGGATGTAATTGACAATCTGAGGATCGCCGGTATAGATTCGTTAGGGTTAATCACAGAAGAAGTTAGAGACAAGAAGAAGAAAACTCCGCTCTGATGATTGCTGTCGCAAGGGTCTGCACGCATTCAGTAACATGAGTATGCATTCTAAAGCGCTATCCAAAAGAGAAGTGAAATGGCAAGAGGGTCGTCAAGAAGCCGAGAAGTGGTGCTGATTCATTCAGTCTTGGGGTTAAGGCCGGGAGTTTTGAGGTCGGCCGCCAGACCAGTGTCTTAACTGGTCATCTCACCCCCAGGGGGCCGGCGGCAGTCATATGACCGAATTCAACGCTAACGACTTTGAGGGCACGTTAGATTTTTCATTCTTAGTGGACTCAGCGATGGACCACGGTCTGTGCCGGAGATTCAGCAGCGCCTTGAGTGGCAGAAAGGCTTTTGTATTTGACTGCCATACCAAAGGGGCGAGGTCCCGGCTCTTTGTCTGAAGCGCTAGAGAGGTGCAGAGTGATGGATGCCTAAAGCTTAGGCACCTGGGTGAGCAACAGGGCGCGGAGATAATCTACTCCCTTACTGATGCTGGAGAGCACCGACTTGAACAGGAACGGCGCGCCGAAAATTGATAGTTTCGCAAGTAGTCGAGGACGGCGAACTGGATACATCATTCCGAAGATTTCTGGACCGCAAACGCCCACTCCGGCCCAGTTAGCCGGAGGCAATGAAAGGCCCTAGCCGTTGGTTTTATTCTGTTCGGACGAGTAGAGGCTATTCAGGAACCGCTTGCGCCAGCGTGCCACTCTCCGGCTAATCTTCAACTCCGCCGTTATCTGCCGATCCTGCAGCCCGGTACCGGCCAGCAGCACAATCCGTGCACGCTCCACGTCCGCGCCGGTGCGCTTCGCGCACGAGCGCGAGATTCCAGAGCATCCTTTTGTTCGGGTTTCAGAACAACTGGGCAGGCGACGCGCATTCTCTTCGGCTCTCCTTATTGTAAGGACGAACCATGCCCTACTCGGCACTATTTAAGCCGGACTAGACTAGCTCGCTTGCTGCCGGAACAATAGCGCAGGGTCAATCCACGATCCGTCCTGGAACATACTATATAGGACATGAATGATTTACCGGCGCGTGGTTTGCGCAAGGGCTTGACCAGCTACGGCGATGCAGAGTTTTCCCTTTTCCTCCGCAGTGCGTTTATCAAGGCCATGGGGTATTCGGGCGATGCGCTGGATCGACCTATCGTTGGCATCACCAATACCTACAGCGACTACAATCCTTGCCACGGCAACGTTCCAGACCTGATCGAGGCCGTGAAGCGCGGCGTCCTGCTGGCGGGGGCGCTTCCCATGGTGTTCCCCACCATGGCGATTCACGAGAGTTTTGCGTACCCGACGGCCATGTACCTGCGCAATTTGATGGCGATGGAGACGGAGGAGTTGATTCGCTGCCAGCCCATGGACGCGGTGGTCCTCATCGGCGGCTGCGATAAGACATTACCGGCACAGATTATGGCGGCCGCCAGCGCGAATCTGCCGGCTATCGTGCTGCCCGTGGGACCGATGGTGGTGGGACATCATAAGGGCGAGGTCCTGGGGGCGTGCACGGATTGCCGGCGCCTGTGGGCGAAG
>DATHIZ010000336.1:0-8780 GCA_035316385.1 Bryobacteraceae bacterium
CGGATAGTCACCGCCAGTCCTGCCGCCACAGGCCCCGCTCCGTACCAGTTAGTCCCCAATGAATCGAGCCTGCTGGACAAGACTGACCTAGTCTTCATTGACGCCATGGGCACCGGCTTCTCAAGACCCGTCGGCAAGGGAACGCAGAAGGATTTCAGCGGAACAGATCAGGATGTAAGAGGATTTGCGCGTTTCATCACGCGCTATATCACGCTAAATCAACGCTGGAACTCGCCTAAGTACTTATACGGCGAATCCTATGGAACTACTCGCTCGGCTGCCCTGGTAGACGCGCTGGAAAGTGACGGCATGGCGTTCAACGGCGTCATTCTGATGTCAACAATCCTGAACTACTTCCTACGGAGTCCTGGCATGGATAACGAATTTACCGGCTATCTGCCCTCGTATGCGGCCATCGCCTATCATTTCGATAAGATCCCGAATAAGCCCGCGGACGAGAAGGCATTTCTCCAGGAAGTGCGCGCGTTTGCCCGCGGACCCTACTCGGAAGCACTGGCGCAAGGCCACAATTTACCGGATGCCAAGCGCGACGCTATTGCAGCCAAACTGAGCGCCTATACCGGATTGAGCGTCCAATACATAAAGGAAGCGAACCTGCGGATTAGCGCGCCTCGCTTCCGCAAAGAGCTGATGCGCGGCGAAGGTCTGATTCTTGGCCGCTATGATGCGCGCTTCTTCGGCACGGATCTCGATTCCGCCGGCGAAGGACCGGGTTACGATCCTTCCAGCACGGGTATTACCGGCGCCTATGTCTCCCTGTTTAATGACTACCTGGCCCGGGAACTGAAGTATTCTTCCACGGATACGTATCTTCAGCGCGGCCCGAACGTCAACCAGCTTTGGGACCATAGTCATCGTCCTCCCGGCGGCGGGGGTGGAGGTGGCGGCGCGCAACCGCTGCGCGACGCCTATGTCGCGGGAGACCTGGCGGATGCGATGCGCAAAAATCCGCATCTGCGGGTGTTTTCAGCGAATGGCCTTTTCGACCTGGCGACGCCCTTCTTCATTACCGAATACGATCTTTCCCACATGGAACTGGAGCCCAAACTCCGCGAAAATATAGAGTTCGGCTACTATCCCTCCGGACACATGATCTATCTGAACGTAGACGCACTGAAACAGTTAAAGCGCGATTTGGCGAAGTTCTATTCCAAATAAGAACCGCTACTGTCTAGTAACGGCCAGTGAATTATCTTCCGGGTTGCGATCGATCAACTTGTTATACGGATCGATCCCAGCCCGGTCTGGTTTCTGGTCGACCACTAGTTCGATCTTCGATGTCGTCTGGCTAATCCGCTGTTTTCGCAGATACAGCGGCCTTTGTTTCTCGCCAGTACCCGTAAAGATGCCGATATCCACCAGGTCATTCAAGGGAATTTCGGTTTCTTTGCCAAGCCCGTCAGCCCGAAGTTTGCGTGAATCAATAGTCAGCCGCACTTTGTATTTGTGATCCGGCGTCACCTTGTAAGTGGCGGAGGCGGTCTTGTTGTCGAACAATGTGATGGTTTCAAATAAGTCAGCGATCAGATATTGCATATCGGGCGGCGTCACGTCGCGCAATGCGCTGACAAATCCGCGCGTATCCGGGAAAGGCGCGCTTGCATACCGGTTCTCTTGGAGGAAACCGCGCAAAGCGCTATTCACTTTGTCTTCGCCGATGTAGTCGCGCAGCGCATACATCACCAGGCTGCCCTTGTTGTACCAGACGTATGGTTCACGCTGCACCAGCAGGAGCGGGGGCTCCCGGCGCACTTCACCGCTCCGTCCGCGCAAGTAAGAATCCAGTTCATGCTTCAAGAATTTGCGGATGTGGTCCTGCCCGTACTCTTTTTCCATTACCATCAACGCCGAATATTGCGCCAGCGTCTCTGACATCATGTTCGATCCCTGCGTCCGGCTGCCGATTAATTGATGCCCCCACCACTGATGCGCCAGTTCGTGAGCCGTGATGTAAAACACCTGGTCTAAATCTTCCGGCTTCGCTACGCGCGCGATAAAGCCGAGCTGTTCCGAATAAGGAACAGTGTTAGGAAATGACTGCGCGAATGCGCGGTAGCGTGGAAACTCCAGCACGCGGAACTGCGAAAACTGATACGGCCCGAAATTTTTCTCGTAGTAAGCCAACCCTTTCTTCGTCGACGCAAGCATCCGGTCAAGATCATATTCATGTCCAGGATGATAATAGATCTCCAGATTCACGTTGTTCCACTTGTCGCGCTTCACGGCAAACCGGCCCGAGATAAAAGAGAAGAAATTGTTGATTTTTACATCGCCCATGCCGTATTCGAAATAGCGGCGGCCGTTCTGCATCCACTCGCGTTTCAAGTAGCCCGGCGCGATGACAACCTGGTCGGGTGAGGTACTCACGGTGGCGTGAAACGTAATCCATTCCGAATCGGCTGTAAACAGGTTGATGTTTTGGTAATAGGGATCGCCGGGTGGGGCCATCTCTTCCAAGGGAGGCAGGTGTTCTTCCCGCCGGCGGACCGGGTCTGACAACTCGACGCCCGTTTCGTAGCCGATTGATGGAAAATAGCTCCGGTCGAAAAACGTGCCGTTATAGGCAAATTCAGGCTTCTCGCGGCCGTCCGTAAATCCGTGCGCGGTGTAGGAAACGCGGAAATCCATGCGCATTTGTTCATTCGGCAGAAGCGGCTTCGCTAAATGGTAAATGCGATAACGAAGCTGTTTGTCGTCCTTTGTTAGGGTCGACGCTCTGTCCAAGCGCAACTCATCCAGCGATTCCGAGCTGTCGGTCACATGAATGTCCGAAATCGGCTGGCTGGTGTGATTGACCAGCAGGTAATAGCCTCCGGCTGAAAAGGACCGCCGTTCCGGAAATACGTTCACTACCGTATCCACAGCCGTGATCTTTGGCTGCGGCAGACGTTCGTACTGCTTGTATGTGCGTTCATAAGAGGCCTGCCGTTTGCGGTCGTCCTTATTTGTCCGGAATTCATTCAGCACATGGGTGTTGTAAAAGAACCATGCTCCGCTCCCGGCAAATATCAGCAGGCAGAGCACCGCCAGAGGGAGCAATGGGACAAAGCGCTCCCGTGCGTCATTGATTCGCGCCGTCCAGGAAAGATCGGCGCCGCGGCGCGCCAGGGCAATGGAAAAGACGCCAATAAGAAATCCGCAAGCGAGCCAATACGCGGTAGACCAGAACATGCCCGGAACGAAATGTCCAAAGCCGTTCATATCGGAATACATGTAGGGAGTCACTTCGCCGAACAGAAGCAGCCGATTCTCAATACCGTAGCGGTACAGAACGGGAATCAGCAAAAAGAACCCGATCACGATGCCGTGCCCCAAAAATTTGTTCGAGACGAGAGTCTGCGCGAAGAGCGCCAGCAGAATGAACATGAGTATCTGGGTAAAGAAGACCAGATAGAGTTCCTTGAAGTAGACCGCAAGCTCGAAGTGAAAGTAGCCCGCGCTGACTTGCACGGCTATGCCGCACAGCATCACTACGGTGAGTAACACCAGTTCCACGCCCGAAAGCGCCAGCACGTGGCTGCACCAATTCACCCATCCGGGAACGGGTAGAGAATCGTGTATCTGCTGAAAGCGCAGATCCCGTTCGCGCCAGATGAGTTCACCGGCATACAGCGTGGCGATGACAAAGAGAAACAAGGCGGAGGAACCCGTAATTGTCTGCGTCATCAGGTAAGTGACTGGCCAAACGTTCCAATCCGCCGACCGGCCCGCTTGCCGGCCATTCATCACCACCAGAACAATCATCACCAGGGTGATGGCCCAGAAAGGTATTTCCCGAACGATGTTGAGAAAACGCAAGCGCGTCAGCGTGGCGAGTTGCGCCCGCGTGGCCTGCGCGCCGAAAACCCGGTTCACCGCCGGCAGCGTAACGGCTCGCCGGTGGCGGATAGGCTCAATGTCGTCTTCGGCTGCCTGCTCCCATTTCTTGCGGGCTTTTTTTCGGATGCCGGAACGGGCCGTCAACAATTCGGCGGACATCGGGAACAATGCAAAGAGAGCCGTCAAGCCGAGTAAGCCGGCGCCGGTCCACACCGCGCGATTGTAGAGAAACACGCCCGACCAAGGAATCAGCTGCGTGTTCTTTTCTACTACTGTCCAGTAGCGCGTGATCGTAAAGAACAATACAAGTCCCAGCGGATCGAAGACCGACGGCCAGAACGTTTCCAGGCTGCGAGTATTTAAGACGGAAACCGCGCCAATCAGGTACAGGGCAAAGAGCACCACCCCCTGGAGGTAGACCACGATAATCCGGCGCGTCAACGCGGCTACTGTAAAGAACAAGCTTCCCAAGAAGAAAACTTGAATGCACGTGAAAGAAAGGAACGGCTGTAAGTAGAACCAGAGAGCAATTGGTTGAATGCGCGCCTGGTCGGCCCACGGCACGAGTGAACCTAGCAGCGTGCCCAGAATCAGCCCCGAGAAAATTAAAACCGTGATGACAAACGATCCGGCCCAGCGCCCGCCCAGATAGGCCAATTTCGAAATGGGTTTCGTGAAAATTAGTTGGTAGGTGTCTTCCTGAAAGTCGCGCAGCGCCGACATCCCGAAAATCGCGGAGACAATGAAAATCCCGAATGCCCCTAACTGAATCAGATAGTCCGCAATGGCGTAAGGACCGTTCAGGCTGACTTTCCCGGTCCCTATCGGACCGAAATCCGACGCGGATACGGAGAAGAAGGCCATGAAAAACAGCACCGCGAAATATACGTAAGTGGAAATGCGATGGAAGCGGTACCTGAGCTCAAAGGTGAAAAAATGGAGCAGCATCGTAACGTATGTCCTGCCGTGATTAGTTGCGCTGGTGGCGGCTGAGGTTTAGAAAGTAGACATCTTCCAGATTGCCGTCGATCTGGCTGAATCCGTCGCCCGGATTCGATTCCGAATATAGACGCAGCTCGGTTAGGCCGCCTAACAGGTGCGTGGAAATCACATGCTGCGATTGTTCAATTTCCGCCAGTTCCGCATCGCTTTGCACTACCTTGCCCCAGACCCGTCCACGCAGCGCATCAATGGCTTCGCCCGGCGCGCCTTCGAGCAGCAAATGGCCGTTGCTGATCACCGCCATGCGCGGGCAAAGCTCGCGCACATCTTCCACAATGTGAGTAGAAAGAATCACCACGACATCACGGCCGATGGAACTTAGTAAGTTGAGAAACCGGTTCCGTTCCGCCGGGTCGAGCCCGGCCGTGGGTTCATCCACGATAATCAACTTCGGATTCGCCAGCAGCGCTTGCGCTATTCCGAAACGCTGCTTCATGCCGCCCGAGTAAGTGCCCAGCGCTTTCTTCCGCGTGTCCCACAGATTGGTCTGCTGCAGCAAGCTTTCAACCATCTCCTTGCGCTCGCCCCGCCGCAAAATTCCTTTCATCACGGCAAGGTGATCGAGCATGCCGAGGGCGGACATCCTGGGATAAACCCCAAACTCCTGCGGCAGATAACCCAGAATGCGGCGGACCTCGTCTTTCTGCTTCAGCACGTCCAGATCGTCGAGCCAGATCTCTCCCGTATCGGGGCTCTGTAGTGTTGCCACCGTGCGCATCAACGTAGATTTGCCAGCTCCATTCGGGCCAAGCAGCCCGAACATGTTATTGCCGATAGTCAAGGTCAGGTCTTTGAGAGCCTGCACTCCATTCGAATAAGTCTTGGATAGATTCGAAATTCGTAAAGCCAAGCACTGCCCTCCCGGCAGACAGAGATGTAGAACAAATTTTAGCGCGGGGCGAGTGAGGAAGTCCGCAGACTCTATTTGGCGGTCAGCGAGAGCACAAGCGTTTCCATGATGACGCGGTCGTCTTTATAGCCGTCACGGAATTTTTTGTCGGTCTCGTAAATAACGGCTAAGGCCTTTTCCAGCCGCTGGCGGGAGAAAGCGCCGGCCGTGGCGAGGACCTGTTCGGCGCGTTCGCGCCACATGCGCACACCCAGTTTTTGAAAGAAGGCGAGCGCCTGCTGGGTGGACGCGATGCGCGATTCCTTCACGGCCAAAGCCAGCCGGAACTGGGAGCTTAGAAAAGTGAGCGCCATGGGCAGATACTCGCCATCGCGCACCAGTATGTCGAGGGAGTTCAGCGCATTTGCGCGGTCGCCCTGGCCCAGCGCGTTGACTAGCGCAAATATGGTGGCGCGGGCGGCGTTGGGAACCAAAGTCCGCAGATCTTCCAGCGTCACCGCGCGTTCCAGACCAATGTATAGAGCAAGCTTTTCGATTTCCGCGGCCAAGCGGTTAGCGTCGCCGGCGGTGGCCTCGAGCAGCGTGGCAAGCGCGGCTCCCGCCAGCTTGAGCTTGGATTTCCGCGCCAATTCCTGTGCCAGGAAGCGGCTTGATTCCGGAGTGTAATGCCGGAATTCGACCCGGGCGAGAACCGGGATGGCCGAGTAGAACTTTTCCACCCGCTCCAACTTCGAGCGGTCATCACCGGTGAAATCGAAGCGGCTGCACTCGAACACTAGAACCGTGCCAGGCGTTGGCGCTTTCAAGTAAGCGGACAACTCCGATTCTTTGGGCTTGCCGTCTTCGTCGCTTTCGCCGTTCACGGTCAAACGGCGGGGCAGCGCGAGTTCGGCGCTAGCGACCCAGATGACTCGATCCGTCGAAAAGAGAGACAAGGAGCGGGCGTCGTCCAGCACTTCGCGCAGGCTGGTGTCCTCCAGGTCCGTTTGCGTCAAGCCTTCGCTCTTGCCCGCCCCCGGCAACGCTCGCTCCAGCAGCGCCTCTTTGCACACGCGGCGCTGGTATCCCTCCTGCCCCAGAAACAGATAAGCCGGGGCCAGCGGCGGCTTCGCAAGTTTTGCCAGAAACTGTTCGGGGTTCAAAAATTCTCCACTACACCGCTTACGAATTGACGCGCTACGTCTTGCGTCAAGCGATCAAAGGCCGGCCCACTCTCGTCAAAAAATTGATGCGGTTCCACGGCTACCGCATAAGCTCCGATTAGCGGCCAATTGGCGCGCGAGTAGAGTACGCGACCAGTGGTCCTTTCGATCAAGTTGACGGACAGAACCACCCGCACGGAGATGCTCGTGGTGATGCCTGAAACCGGATCCGTCGTGGCCGGGTAAACCACCACGCTGGCGATGGTTCCATTCAAGACCGCGTCGGCCAGTGCCGGATCATTCTCCAGGCGGAAGCGTGTCCTGGTGATAAATTCGCGGCCAATCGCCTGCGGCAGCATATCCACCAGTTTGTAACGCGTGGTGTTGGTACGGAACGCCGGAATAGAGATAGTCCGAACCGTCTTCGGCATCATGTCCGCGCTGCCGCCCACGTGGTAGCCGCAGGAGGTCAGGGCGCACAGCAACGCGACAAACAGGCCGGTAAGGGATCGGGAGAATTTCATGCCGCTCATTAACGCTTTCTATTAGGGCTTTCTATTTGGGCTCGCTATTCCAATCAACCAAGACGTCGGCGGCCTCATCGGCGGTGATGCGCAGGTTGTCGCACACGACCCAGAGCCAGGCGGCGCGCGGGTTGTTGCGATCCACCCGGATATCACCCGCGATCAAGCCGCTCTGGTTCGCGGCTCCGGCTCCGGTGGGAGCTTCTTCCCCAAATCCGCGCACGTCTATCCGGCCGGAGCTCAACACCTCTCCCAACTCGGCGGCGGCGATGTTCGACTCGAACTCCACCCACAACGAAAAGCTGTAGCCATGAAAGACCGGGGCCTGGGTCAAGCGCAGAGAGGGCATGGGAGGGGGCGCGGCTTGCTTCCCGAAAAGCGTTGCGATATGCCGCTCGATGCGCTGCTCCAGATCGGAAAGCTTCTCCGGCGCCTCTTCCCCGTACTGCGCCAGCATATTGAAACTTAACTGCGCGTCAAAGACCGCTTTATCGAGGGGCTTGAAGGCAAGCAGGCTGGTCGTCTGCTGGTGCAGCTCCGCGATGCCGCGCTTGCCGTGTTCGCTGGCGGGCGCGAAAATTTCCACCACGCTGCGCGCGATGAAGCGGTGATGCGCAAGTTTCGCCAACACCAGCGCTACGGCGCCGGCGGCCGGATGCGCCAAAATCGTCAGCCAGCTGTCGGCCTTCGTTTTGGTTTCCGGGTCTGCCCGCAGCAGCGGCGATACAATGCGCGCTTCCGGCCTATTCTCCAGATGCCCGCTGCAGTCTATGAGCTTAAGCGCAAAGGGCGCGTGCCCTGTACCCTTGCCCGCGGCGGTTTTTGCCAAGCCGTAGGCTTTCAAGGCTCCTTCTTTTGTTCCGGCGACCAGAATGGCGGATGTGCCGCGCAACGACTGGGCGCTCAAAGGGTCCAGGTAAACGGCTTCGCCCTCTTTTTCGTCGAAGGTCCCCTCGCCGGTGGCGGCGTAGGTAGTCAGTTCCGCACCAGGCAGGCGGCGTTCCAAGACCTCGCGCAATTCCACGCCAAGCATTGTTTCGCCGCCGACCAAGGCTAATTTGAGTGCTGTTTTGGATGTTTTAAATGGTAAATCGGATTTTGGTAACTTAGACAACCGGATGCTCCGTCAGAGGCGCGGGCGGCCGCGGTTTGGTGCGCCGCCGCACGAACCCGCCAATCTTCATTACAATACCGCTCAGCAAATACGCGCAGGCAGCAGCCAGCAGAACCGGCTGCGACCACTCCCAAACCAGAAACGCCAGACCTCCGATCACCAGGACGATCAGCGGAGTGCGCGGCGTCGACGTATTGATTTGTTTAAAGCTCGGATACCGCCACGTGCTCACCATCAGCAGCGAGACCAAACTTACGGCGACCAGCCAGCCCACCGAGAAAGGAAACGAGCGTACGGGCGCGGGATCC
>DATHIZ010000337.1:0-4119 GCA_035316385.1 Bryobacteraceae bacterium
CCCTCTTTGCCCACCGGACCGGAGACGACCTCCATCGGGCCGGTACTGTCGTCCGGGCCGGTACTGTCGTCGCGCCAGGCGCCTGTTCTGATCCTGGTCATGCCATTGCGCCCGGTAGGAAACAGCGACGCGTGCCACGCAAAAAGCCTTTCGGCAGTGAGCGGCTGATCGTAGTGGCGTGTGGCGTCAAGCATCATTTCAACGACGCCTTCCACGTTCCGATCCGCCGGTTTTAATGCCCCGATATCCATGCCCAGGCGGCGGGCGATCGAGGATCGAACCTGTTCGGCGTCAAGTTTCTCCCCCTCGATCTCACTGCTCTTGAGTACGTCGGCGGTCAGCGTTTGCAGGACGGCTTCCTGACGAAGATGGAAGCCGAGAGCTTCCATGTGGCCTATTAACCGGCCCTGCCGGTGGCGGACATCTGCCAGAAGTTCGCCGAGTCTCTCCCGGTTCCAGTCGAACCGGGGCCAGCCGGGAAGCTCGTGGATATACATTCTCCGCAACTCCTGCGGAGATTATAGCCCAGTTTCGCCGCAGGTTGGGTTGGGAGAGTCACAGCAACTTTTCAAAAATCGACACCAATAATCCAATAACTTACAGTCATTTTTAAATCCGCCTATCAATCCCCAGATCCAAACTCAGACCAGAAATGCAGTTTAGACCAAACTGGCTTGTTTCGCAGAACTTAAAATCCATCCCGGTCTACCACCTCAACCCTGCTAGAATGACGGGTTAGCCGCCGTGAGCCCCTAGCATCTGTAAATGAAAACCGTCTTCCGTAAGGCACTGGAGCGCGGCAAGGAAACCATTCGCCCGTACTACCTGCGATGGCTCTATTTCCCTCTCTTCCCCAACCTTCGCCCGGAACACTTCCAGGATTGCTGGCGCTACCCCTCGCAAACCATTGCCCGCAACGACAGCCGTGCGCCCAGCCAGCCGCCCGCGCTGCTCTTCTTCCCCATGACCGACTGGCACACGCGCATCCAGCGTACCCAGCACTTGGCCCGCACCTTTGCCTCCCTCGGGCATCAGTGTTTTTACTTGAATCCCCACCTCGGCCGGGAGTTTCCAAACCCCTACTTCTTCAGCAGCAGTCCGAAGCTGCACATCCTCGAACCGCTCATCGCCGAGCTTCACATTCACCTCCCCTTCGAGCCGGTCTTTCACGACCGCCTGCTGTCGGCTCACGAAAGCACCCTCATCGTGAATGCACTCAAAACGCTATTCGACGCCGAAGGAACCACCAAACTGGTGCAGATGGTCAGCTTCCCTCTCTGGATCGATGCCGCGCAAAAGCTCCGCGAACAGTTCGGCTTCCCCATCGCCTACGACTGCCACGATGTGCTCAGCGGCTTCCGGAAAATCGCCCGCGAGATCGTCGAGAAGGAGCCCGCGCTCTTTAAGATCAGCGATCTTGTCGTATTCTCCTCCCAGGAGCTGCTCAATGAGAACGTGGCCCAGTATCCTTATCTCAAAGACAAATCTATCCTGGTGCGCAATGCCGTGGATGAATCCTGGCTCAGCCGGAACGAGGCCGACCGCAAAGGCTCAGCCGGCAATGTCTCTGAGATCATCGTTGGCTATGTCGGCGCGCTCGATTTCTGGTTCGATCTGGATGCAGTAGAGAAGGCCGCCCGCGCTCACCCGAATTGGAAGTTCCTGCTAATCGGCCGCGTCGAGGACAAACGCATTCTCCGCCTGGGCAGGCTGCCGAATATCGTCTTCGTGGGAGAGGTGCCGCACTCCGAGCTTCACAAGTACATGGCAATGTTCCGGGTGGCCCTCATTCCCTTTCTGCGCAACGATCTCACCATAGGCACCAACCCCATCAAGCTGTATGAGTACTTCAGCTATGGACTCCCGGTAGTAAGTACCGATCTACCAGAGATGGATGAGTTCAAAGTGCTGCTGTATCTCTACGATCAGCCCGGCCAGTTCACTGAACAGCTGGAAAAGGCGGTAGCGGAAAAAGACGCTTTCCTCAGACAAAGCCGCATCGGGATTGCGCACCGGGAAAGTTGGAACGCCCGGGTAAAACAGCTTTCAGAGGCATTTCTGCCTTTACTATGAGCGAAACAATTGATAATACCTACACCTCCCCACTGCCGGACCCGGCACGCGTGAAATTCGCCGGGTGAGCGGTGGCTGAAGCTAGGCGGTGTGCTTTCGGCAGAATTCGTCGAAGGCCAAAAGGGGAGCGCGGCGGGAAAGTTCTACGGTTGCGGCATTGACGGCAATTGCATGCAGCGTCTCGGCGGGCCAGTGTGCAGCGTTGCGGAATTGCGCTACGTAGCTGCGCTTTTGCTCCTCCACCATGGCGGCATATTCGCCGGGAGCAAGCTCGCGCTCGATGTAGGCCTCCACTTCGGCGCGGCAGTAATCGGCAAACGCAGCTTCGAGTTCGAGTGCCCGGCGTTCGCTGGCCCGGCGCTGTTCGGCAAGTTGATCTTCGCTAGCCTGCCGCTCGCTGCGTTTGCGGCCACTTTCAAAATTCGCCGGCACCGGAGTGTTGTCCCGGATGACGGATATGTAAAATCCAGGCGGATTGCGAAACGTGCCGGGCGGCTCTGAGGCAATACGGTGATCGGCGTACTCGAGCTGCTCCATCACATCCTGGCCCGGGAGGATTTCCTGCAGCAATGCGCTTGCCTGCTTTGCGTTGATCCCGCGCTTGAACAGTTCGGCCAGCAAGGCCGGCTCGGGCGCGCATTCGAGATCGAAACTTTGCTGCGTTTCCTGCGCCGGTGCCGAAGCAGCTACGTTCTCCGCAACGTTCCCCGCAATAATGGCCGGCCCCGTCCCTGCGGTTTCAATCTTCGTTTCGAGCACGCCTCCTCTGCCGGTGAAGTATTCGAATTCGTTCTTCGCCTTCGGGCCCGGCACATAGCGCATCATCCAGTCCGGCTTGCCGTCGGCATCCTGCATGCTCTCGTAGCTGACATCGCTGAGGTATCCGGATTTCTTGTGCGGCTGATGAACTTTGTACATTTGTTTTTTGAAATGCTCGTAGTCGAAGTAGCGCTGCTGTGCCGAATAGGCGCAGTACTCCGAGTAGGCGATTTTGCTCGCGTTGAGATTGCTGAAGCGGAATGAGTTGTAAAACTTCACGCTGAGGATTTCGTAGAACCGCTGCGCGGCCGGCGTCAGCGCTTTCAGGTAATCGTAATCCTGCGGCCGCCACGGAGCTTCGTTCAGCATGCTCCAGGACACGTCGTTCAGGTTCAGGTACACGCAATCGGCGCGGCGTTTGTCGGGAAGCTTCTCGCCGGTGAAGATTACGCTGTAGCGGGTGAAGTCCGCCTCGAGCGTTTTCTCTGTGCCGTCGAGATTCGTGTAGGCGACTTTCACCGTGATGAAGACGCTGGCATTCTGGCGCAGGGCGCGTTTAATCACATTCGTGTTGCCGCCCATGTCGAGCCGCTCGGCGATTTCACGCAGACTGCCCCAAACGGATCAGCTTCGGCAGCGGACGGCCCTCTTCCTCGATCCGGCGGTTGATGACAATCGTGTCGAGCTTTGTAGGCCAGCTGGCGCGCTTGCCCGTGTTTGTCGTTGTAGGAAACTTCCCACTTGATTTCGATTTCACCCTGACTGTTGCGCTTGACGATCTGAATCTCAATCTTGCCCTTCTTCGAGAGATTGTGAACCGGAAACCGGGAGACCACATTTTCGGTGCGGATGACGTTCAGGGGGGTCAGAGCAGACGCGTCTTCGGCCATCGGCCGGAGGGCGATGGAAGGTACTAGCGGAGCGGTGGTGAGTCCGGTTTGTAGGGCGTCTGTCAGATTTTTCAGCATCAACCAGCCTCCTTGCTGCTGCTGCTCTAAATACTCTAAATACTCTAAATACTCTAGCGAAGTTTAAAACGTTGATTGCAAATGAGTACTTCGCAAAATCGTCTCCTCATGTTGTGCAAATCGTCTCCTCAAGTTGTGCGATTCGTCTCTTCAAGTTGTGCGCGTCTCCTCAAGTTGTGCATGCTAGTCTCCTCAAGTGGTGCAATTTGTCTCCTCAAGTTGTGCAGGCCCGTCTCCTCAAGTTGTGCACTTGTCTCCTCTTGTTGTGCGGCTGTCTCCTCTTGTTGTGCGGCTGTCTCCTCTTGTTGTGCGGCTGTCT
>DATHIZ010000338.1:0-11732 GCA_035316385.1 Bryobacteraceae bacterium
CAGTGCGCCCGCAACTGGCACCACCGATGTTTCCGCTACGCCGCTCAGCGCTACCGGGGGAGCCCTGGACACTAAGCCGGATGCCCGTACCGCTGATGGCGCGGCGGCCACTCCTCCCACGCCCGCCGCCGGTACGCAGGCTGCCGGCGCTACACAGGCTGCCGCGGCCTCCACTGCTCCTTTGCCTACCAACCGCGACAAGGATTTGGCGAAGATGAGAGAGGTGCAAGCCAAGAAGCAGGCCAAACTCAACAAGAAGAAAAAGAAGAACACCGACACCGCTGCGCCAGCCGCTCCGGATGCGTCTGCTTCGCCTGCGCCTACTACGGCTACCCCAGCCGCGACTACTCCAGCTGCTACTACCCCAGTTGCTACTACCCCGGGTGCTACCCCACTTGCGCCTGTTTCGAAGCAGCCGTAACGAGTCAGTTTCCAATAATGAGCCGTATTCTGCTGGCTGACGATAGCCCTCAGGCCTTACGTCTGGGGGAACAGATCCTAACAAGCAATGGCCTGGAAGTAGTCAGCGTTACCGATGGCGCAATCGCCATGCGGCGCCTCGAAGACGTAAAACCGGATCTCTTCATCACAGACGTCTACTTGCCTACCAAGAGCGGGTTCGATCTCGCCCGTTACATGAAAGCCGACCCGTCTTATCGGGATATTCCGGTGATCTTCGCCGTTGCGCCCGCCGATGTGTTTGAGGAGCAAGACGCCAGGAACGCCGGGGCAGACGAGATCCTCCGAAAGCCGTTTGAGGCATCCACATTGCTCGGCGCGGTGCAGAGTCTTCTGGCTAAGAGCGCGCTGGCGAAGAGCGCAAAAGAACAGGGCGGACAAGCGAAACCCGCTTTGTTCGACCGGCACAGCATTCGCGCTGCCGTTACACTGGCTATTGAGACCGCAGTGCCCGCCATGATTGAAGAGCTGACGGAGCGCGTTGTGCTGGCCTTGTCCAACCGTAAGTAGAGCGGCGTAAGTAGCGTGTCATAAGTGGCGCCGGCAGCGCGTCTTACCATGTAATTGGAAAGAGCATTGACATGCCTGATAACAGTTTTGATATCGTCTCGAAGATCGACCTTACCGAAGTGCTGAACGCCGTGCAGCAGACGGCGAAAGAGTTGTTGACGCGCTATGACCTGAAAGACAGTAAATCTTCGGTAGAGCTGAAAGAGAAGGAGCATAAGATCCTACTTGCCAGCTCGGATGAATATAAACTCAAGGCCGTGACGGAGATCCTGGGTCAAAAGCTAGTGAAGCGCAACGTGCCGTTGAAAGGTCTCGAATACGGCGTCTTGAGCATGGCCTCCGCCGGCAGCGTGAAGCAGGAAATTACGCTGCAGCAGGGCATTCCCATGGAGAAGGCCAAAGACATGGTGAAACTGCTGAAGGACAGCAAGCTCAAAGTGCAGGCGACCATTCAAGGCGACGTAGTTCGCGTCAGCGGTAAAGACCGCGATGTGCTGCAGCAGGCGATTGCGGTATTAAAAGGCAAGGATTTCGACATCGACGTGCAGTTTACGAATTTCCGGACTAATTGATGGCCCGGCGTATTGAGACCCTATTTCTTCCCGGCCCTGCCGGGAAGCTGGAAGCATTGCTTGAAGAACCGGAGGACCGGGTACCGGTCGAGGCCGCGCTGATATGCCATCCGAGCCCGATAGGCGGCGGCACCATGCACAATAAGGTGGTCTATCGCATGGCGCGCGGGCTGCGCAAAACCGGGTGTGCCGTGTTACGTTTCAACTACCGCGGCGTGAACCTGAGCGAAGGCGCGTACGACCATGGCATTGGCGAAACCGAAGATGCGCGCGTGGCGCTGGCGGAACTGGGTAACCGCTATCCCAATCTGCCCCTGCTGGTGGGTGGCTTTTCCTTTGGCTCCCGCATCGCGTTGCGCCTGACTTCGCAGGAGGCATCAGCACGCCGCACCCTGGCTGTAGGTTTTCCCACGCGCGGAGTCAGCCACGATTTCGCTTACCAGCTGCGAGTACCGAAGTTCTTCGTGCAGAGCACGCACGACGAGTTTGGGCCCAAGCCTGAGTTCACCGCTTTTTACGATTCACTCCTGGAGCCCAAACAACTGCAATGGGTTGAGTCCGTCGATCACTTCTTCAAAGACGCTTTGGACACCTTTGAAGGCGCTATTGAGCGCGTGGGGAACAACCGGCTCTAGGCCAGCTTGAGCTGGCGTTTCACAATACGGACGGCGCGCTGGCTGATCAAATCAGCCACCTTGCTAAGTAAACCGGGCAAGTCCTGTGGCGCAATCAAGAGCGGCCGCGCCATGTCCAACTGCCGGTTCTGGTGCGTGGTGAGAATGGCGGTGGCGGGCTTATATTTCATCAACCGGGCATGCGCGAGAACTTTCAGTCCCGCCTCCGGCGATTCCATTTGCAGATCACTGACTACTAATTCATACTGCTTCTCATCCAGCTTGCCCACGGCTTCGGCGGCCGATGCTGCGGAATCCACAAAATAGCCGCCTGCTTCAAGAACGGCTTTTAACGTCAAACGGGAAGTAACGTCGTCATCGACCAATAACACGCGCGCCAACTCCCTGCCGGGTGGTTTTCGGACCGTGAGGTGCATTTTATAGGTTGTCCATACTGAGCTCTTAGCGGAAAGGCTGACTTAGTGTAAACGAAAACCGGTGAAATACCCATAAGCGATTTGTATGATTCCCTTAGGCGCCAGTTTTGAAAACCCGCTGGAAGATGGCGTCAACGTTCTCGAGCTGACGTTCGAGCGAAAACGTATGTGCCAGCTGCGTTTTATCGAGATAGGTAGAAATCTTGGTATCTTGCTGAACCAGTTGGCGAAAGTCGCCATCATTTTGCCACGCGTCCATGGCATGCGCCTGTACCAGCCTGTACGCTTCTTCACGCAGCATGCCCGCCGAAGCGAGGTCCAATAATAGCTGCCCTGAGAAAATGAGGCCGTTTGTACTATCCAGATTACGCCGCATTCTAGTTGTATTGACAACTAAATCGGATATGAGCCAGGTGGTTTTCGCTAGTAGATAGTCGATCAAAATAGTAGAGTCTGGCAAAACGATGCGCTCGACGGAGGAATGCGAGATATCGCGCTCGTGCCAGAGGGATACGTTTTCAAAACCGGCTTGGGCATTGGATCGGACAACGCGGGCCAGACCGCAGATCTGTTCGCACACGATGGGGTTGCGTTTGTGCGGCATGGCTGAGGAGCCTTTCTGCCCGGCGGCGAAGGGTTCTTCCGCCTCGCGGACTTCCGTACGCTGCAAATGCCGGATTTCGAGCGCGATCTTGTCCAGGCTGGAGGCGATGCCGGCGAGCGTCGCCAGATAGTGTGCGTGCAAGTCGCGCGAGAGCACTTGCGAGGTGATGGGCGCGGCTTTCAAGCCCAGCCGCGCGCAGATCTTCTCTTCCGCGGCGGGGCCGATGTGCGCGAAAGTGCCGACTGCGCCTGAAATCTTGCCGACGCGAAGTTCTTCGGCGGCGGCGGCAAAACGCGCGCGATGCCGCTCCAATTCGTCCCACCAGATTGCCACTTTCAGGCCGAACGTCACAGGCTCGGCATGCATGCCATGGGTGCGGCCAATCTGTACCGTGTGCCGGTGCGCAAAGGCCAGCTTGCGCAGCGCGGCCGAAAGCGCATCGAGGCCAGAGGCGATCAGGGCCGAAGCATTCTTGATCTGGAGCGCCTGCGCGGTGTCCACCACGTCATTCGAGGTCAGACCATAGTGCAGCCAGCGCGAGTGTTCGGCGGCGTGGCGGGCCCGCATGGTTTCGGAAACAGCGGTAGTGAACGCGATGACATCATGCTTCACTTCGCTTTCGATTTCTTGAATGCGCTTCAGTTCGAACCCCGCGTGGGCGCGCAGGGCTTGCGCGGCTTCGACGGGCACTTCGCCTAATTCGGCCAAGGCTTCAGAAGCGGCCAGTTCCACTTCCAGCCAGCATTCATATTTGTGCAGGTCACTCCAAATGCCGCCCATCGCAGAGCGGGTATAGCGCTGAATCATCTAATAGCAGAATACTTCGCTCTGGATTCCGGGCTCGGCGACGACCAGGCGCGTAAAGAGCGCGCGGCCGTTCAACGCTTTGGAACCCAGGGTGCGAACCAGCTCGGGATGATTGTTGTGTTCGCTGATATGGCCCAGAACCACGGTCGAGGCGCGCGTATCAAGATCGTTTTCGATGAACCCGGCAGCGACTTCATTCGAAAGGTGGCCGCGCCGGCTCATGACGCGCTGCTTGACCGACCAGGGATATGGTCCCACGCGCAGCATTTCCAGATCGTGATTCGATTCCAGAACGAGGAGATCGGTCTGACGCAGATGGACACGCAGCGAATCGGGAATGTAGCCCAGATCGGTGGCTATGGCAAACTTGATGCCTTCGGCGGTCAAGCTATAGCCGACCGGGTCGGCCGCATCATGCGGAATCGTGAAACTGCAAATATCGAAATCGCCGATGGAAAAGCAGTGTCCGGCTTGGAAGGCTTCGAGGACGGGAATGCTTTTCCCCGAATCGCGTTCGCCCCAATCGATATAATTGTCCGTACCATGCGTCAGGTAGATGGGAATCGGGTGGTCCGCCGCCCGCGACACTGCCGCCAGTCCACAGGTATGGTCGGTATGCTCGTGCGTGACCAGAATGGCATCGAGCGCTTGAATGTCTTCCCCAATTGCCGCCAGGCGCTTGGTGACTTCGCGCCGGCTGAGACCAGCGTCTATCAATAAGCGAGTCCGGCCGGTAGAAATAAAAGCCGAGTTGCCGGAACTGCTGCTGGCGAGGATACAAATTTTGACGATAGGAAGATCCTTAACCCTTTAGGGTCTCTATCGGATAGTTATAGCAGAAGTTCGAAAAAAGGCCTTTTGGACTCGATCAGGCTTCAGGATAGATGGTAGTCTGCCTGCTCTGCCGTCTGTCACGATCTCGAAAAGCGATTTGCCGAGAGCCGCATGCCTACCTTATATGTTGACAGTGGGCAGCAGCTTGTATGGCTAAATTTGGATGACCTGTATGATTTGCTATTTTCCTGTGCGGATCAGATCGATGAAGCGCCTCCAGGCAATCTTGGGGACGAGACGGCGCTGGTCGGCAGGCATGCGCTGGTCCATTATTTCTTTAGCAAGCTTTTGTGTTTCTTTGGACGCTTTGCTCATGTGGCCGGCGTCGAACGGTGGATGCGGGTCGTATTCGATGGTCAGCTGGATCGCTTCGGCCCGCTCGCGACCAACGATTTCAGCTGCCAGCCAAAGCGCCAGGTCGATACCTGCCGACACGCCCGCGGCGGTAACAATTTTGCCAGAGTGCACAATGCGCTCGTTTGGCTGGGGTTTGGCGCCCATAATCTTGAGCACGCTCATCTTGTACCAGTGCGTCGTGGCTGGCAAGCCCTTCAAAATTCCCGCAGCGCCCAAAATCAACGCGCCGGTACAGACCGAGGCCGTCCAAGTAGTGGTTTTGTGCACCTGACGTAGCCAGTCAAGCACCTCGTCGTCTACCATTTGGCCTGGTGTGGCCGTGCCTCCTGGCACGAGCACTAGATCAGGCGACGGAGTTTCGGCTACCGTGTGCGTGACACCCAGCAGGAGTGCGCCACCTTCTGTCATTACTGGTCCTACTTCTTTGCCGACAAACCGTACTTCCGTATTGGGCATGCGCGACAACACTTCCCATGGTCCCACCGCATCAAGCGACGTTACGCTTGGATAAAGAAGAATTGCTATTTGAAAAGGCTTATCTTTTTTATCCATATCTTTATGGTCTCAGTTAGAACGACAGGAAACATTAGCGGCGGTCTGTCCCTTTCTGTGTCATCCTTCGCGCAAAGCCACCAATGGATCGACGCGGCTTGCCCCCCGTGCCGGCAGATAACACGCCAACAATGCCATGGTCATTAACACCACGGCTGCTCCCACTACGCTGACCGGATCGCTTGCGCTTACGCCGTAGAGCATCCTGCTCAGGAGGCGGCCTACAACCAAAGCCAACACAAAGCCAATCAGCACGCCTGTCATCACTAGCGACATACCTTGCTTCAGAATGAGCCGAAGTACACTCGCGCGGGCTGCGCCCAGTGCCATACGCAATCCGATCTCCCGTCTCCGTTGATTCACCGAATACGCCAGGATGCCGTACAAGCCGATGCTTGCCAAGCCCAGCGCCAGCAGTCCGAATACGCTCAGCAGCGCCACGCCCGTTCGCGCAAAAAACAAGCCTCCCTCGATGATCTGGCGTCCCGTGCGCAAGGTTACCAGGACTTGCGGCGCGGCCGCATGCAGCTCGCGTTGGACAGCGGTCAGGATCTGTTGCGGGTCGCCCCTACTGCGCACATACAACGTCATCACATCCGAATAGTTCTGTTCCAGAGGCACATAAACGCAAAGTTGCGGTGGCTCGGCCCAATTCGAATAATTGGCAGTTTTGGCAACTCCAATAATCTGGCGCATCTGCTTCTCGCCCGGCAACTGAATGCGTTTCCCTAACACGTCGCCGCGCGGCCAATAATCGCGCGCCATCTTCTCATTGACGATGGCTACCGGAGTCGAGGTCTCCTGGTCCAGATTCGTAAACTCGCGCCCGCTATCCAGGGTCACTCCCGCAGTCTCGAAATAGTTGCGGTCCACGGTGTTGAGTATGCTTGTAATCTTATCGGCTTGCGGCCGTTGTTGCCGCCCCTCCACCTTTAACCCACTCACGCCCTTCGCCCAGAGAGGCATGTTGGAAGCCCATGAGACAGATTCGACGCCGGGAATCCTAGCCACGCGTTCGCGGACATCCCTAGAGAATGCTCTGGCTTGCGGCTTCCCGTATCCGGCCTGCGTGGGATTTGTATAGAAAACCGCAAGATGCGCAGTCTGAAAGCCCGGGTCGATGTTGTACGCGCGTCCGATGCTTCGCAAAAAAAGAGCCGCCGTCACCAGCAAGAGAAACGAAAACGCTACCTGGCCCACCAGCAGTGCGTTTGCCAAGGTAACTTTATTCTTGCTTCTCCCTGTGGTGCGAGCCTCTTCTTTCAGCGTTTCCGCTGCACTCGCGCGTGACGCCTTCAACGCCGGAATTGTGCCAAACAGGAAGCCTGTCGCCAACGAGACGAACAGAGCAAAAACAAATACGGCTGCATCGAGCTTTGGCGCCACGAAATTTGCGGATGACGGTAACGCTCCGAATAGGAGACGGAGACTCACATAAGCGATAAACAATCCCACGACGCCGCTGAGAAAGCCAAGGAACACGCTCTCGGTGAGAAGTTGACGCACCAGCCTTGAGCGGCTTGCTCCCATCGCCAGGCGGACGGCCATCTCGTGCCGACGGCTCGCGGAGCGCGCAAGCAGCAGGTTTGCTACATTGGAGCACGCGATCAACAAGATAAGGCCAACGACGATCAACAATCCAGCGCTGGCGAACAGGATCGGCGTGGAGGTGGTGCTGTTGCTGGCAAACAGGACCTCGCGGATGGGCTGTGCCGTGGCCGTGCGGCCCTCATTGGTTGCGCGATATTCGCGAGCCAAATGCATCGCTATGGCCGCGACATTGGCTTGCGCCTGCGCCCGAGTGACTCCAGACTTCAATCGTCCCACTCCCAGGAAAATCGCGTTGCCGCGATCGCTGAACGCGTTCTGCATTTGGTTGGGCAACAACCGTTCGGCCATGGCGGCCGGTATCCACAAGTCAGGGCCGAACATTGCATTCACTCCAATGAATTGTGGCGGAGCGACCCCGATCACAGTAATGACGATGTTGTTGAGCCGCAGTGTTTTGCCTACGATGTCAGCCGCACCGCCGAAACGCGCCTGCCAAGCGCCGTAGCTCATGACCGCGACCGGGTGCGCGCCGGGAGAGCTGTCCTCTTCCGGTAAAAAGAAGCGTCCCCGGACGGGGCTGAGGCCCAACGTCGCGAAATAATTACCCGTCACCAGTTCGCTGAACATCCCCTGCGAAGCAGAATCTGTCTGTAAGGTGATGGGGCGCGGAGAGGTGTAACCGGCCAGCGAGCGGAACACTCCGGTCCTAGCTTGATAGGCCCTGGATTGATAATCTTTCAGATCCGCGTAGGAGAGGGGCAAGGGAGCGGCCGACTTCGAGGTGCTCTCCGCCTTGGCCGCGCCAAGCGCCACTAATGCTGAGGAATCCTGGACCGGCAACGGGTTCAGAATCAGTGTGTTGATGACAGTAAAAACAGTGGTGTTCGCGCCTATGCCCAACGCCAGTGTCAGCACCACGAACAGGACGAACATGGGCCCTTTCCGCATCGCGCGGAGGGAATAGCGAAGATCTCTCCCAAGATCCTCCACGAAATTCCCCGGCCGTGAGTCGCCAGCGGGCACTGCGTCGAATTTCCCGAGGTGTGGCGTCTTTTCCATCTTTGCCTCCAGTGGGTGCATATCATCCATCTCCGAGACTGTCTTGTGATAAGCCTCGTCTTCGGCTACGCCACCACTACATAGGTCGCGGTAGAAATCTTCGAGATGCTGTGCAAGCTCCTCGATCACGTTCGATTCAGCAGTACCCTCCAGACGCAGGGGCCTTATGCGGTCACGAACAACATGCTTCCAATCAGGCATTTTCCACTCCTGTTACTCGACCGATAGCGGCTACAAACTCCTGCCAGCTCTTCTTTTGCGAACGAAGCACCTTTCGGCCCTCCGGCGTGAGGGTGTAATAACGCCTCCTTCGCTGCTCAGGCTTTTCGACCCAGCGGCTAGTGATCCAGCCCCGGCTTTCAAGCCGGTATAGCAACGGGTAGAGTGAGGTGACGTGAAATTTCAACGCGCCGCCCGATCGCAACTCGATCAATTTTGAGACGTCGTATCCGTGGCGAGGCTGATCCTCAAGCAACGATAGGACAAGAAGCTCGGCACTTCCTTTTTTCCACTCTTGGTCAGGCGAAGTTGAGGCCATATTTGTGAGTCCAGTATATACGGGAGTCACAAATATGTACGCCGGCCGGAGGAGTTATGTTCCATCGAGTTTGCAAAAACTCGGACACATTGTGTTAACAGTGGCCGGCGACCGAGTCATCATTGTCGACCATCCAGCTAGGCAGGTTTCACATAGGCCTGATGCAGAGACCTGGTGCGTCGCCGAAACGTTTACCGCTGTTCGGCTCAGTACTCAATGTGTGGGGTTACGGGACTTTGTAGTGCAAGGAGCTTCTGCGCAATATCGTTTACTTAGGGTGTTCGTGAGTAATGGAACATCGTGGTCGCTTACGCTTCGTGCTCCGTTTCGGTATTTCGGACTTTCGAATGGTCTGCGTGCGTATCGCGTCCGGGGTCAGGCCAGTCCGTCGATGATCTGCCGATACTCCTCTTCGGTAAAGGCACGGCAAGTCTCGGACGTGATATTCCCCTGCGAGGTTGCCCCCAGGACCGCTTTCGCCAGGGCCGCTTCATCAGCGGCATCAATGACGGCAATCATGTCGTATTGGCCTGTAACCATGTAGAACTCCTTCATTTTCGCGCCAACGGCCTCGAACCCTTTCCGGGCTGCCTCAAGGCGGGATGGACTCTGCTTGATGTTCTGAAGTCCTCGTGGAGTCCACTTGAGCATCGCAATATACGTGGGCATAATTACGGTCTCCTATACGGCGCAATTATACTCCATGAAAGCCTAGTCCGAGCGGACGCGAATCGCACGTGCGGCGGGGTGAGAACCGAATCCACACCGAAGTATCGACCAAGAGCATCAGGCAAAACCATCAGGCGATTTAGCGTTTAGTAGCCGCCTTTTCACGACGCCTTGGCACAGCTTGCGCGTGAGGCTGTTTGCGCGTTGCCGAGTGGCATTTCCGGATAAATGCCGCCGACTCTCATCCGAATGTATGCGGCGGCGGACCTTGTATCGTTCGGACCGTATTCCGGTATGGCTTTTGGAGAAGGCCAGACGTTTAGGCGTCAGCGAGCAGGTATTGCTGGCGTCGTACCCGCCCCTGCGTGCCGAGGATCTGGTGAACGCTTGGGCGTATGCACGTTCTCACGTAGCCGAGGATCAGATCAGAAACAACTAGGCCGCTTAGTTTGGCCCGCTTCTATTCAAACGAGAACATTGCTCTGCAAGTTGTGGTCGACCCTGAGGTCCTGCTAAGCATTTCTAGGCAGCAGGTCCTCGATATGAACCGGAAGATCGCGCACGCGAACACCGGTGGCATGATGCACTGCCGAAGTTATTGCCGCCGCTACACCGGCCATTCCGATCTCGCCGATTCCGCGCGCGCCTAACTCGTTCAGGGCTGTATCCGGGTAATCGAGGAAAGTGACGTCGATCTCGGGTGTATCCGCGTGCGAGGCCACAATGTAATCGGCGAGGTTGCTGTTTATGGGCGCGCCATTGCGGGGATCATAATGGGTGTGCTCGAAGAGCCCCATCCCTACGCCCATTACGATGGCCCCTTCAATCTGGTTGAGCCCGGCGCGCTTGTTCAGAATTCGGCCCGCATCGATCACCGTGACGGTGCGATTCACGCGCAGGCGCGCTATCTCCGGCTGCCAGCCGACCTCAACAAAGTGAGCACCATACGAATGCATGGAAAACTTGGGCTCCTTAGCGAGAAACGTGCCTTCCGATTTTCCACTGCCGGAAGCAGCCGCAATATTCGCGTGTTTCAAGATTTCGGCAAAGGGGACCCCGGTTTCGGGAGCGGCGTCTTTAGCATGGACCAGCCCATTTGAAAATGCCAGGGCGTCCGGTTGCTTGCCTTTGAGCGTTGAAGCGTCACCCTTGCCGGCAGCCATCAAAATCACCTGAATCGCCTTCGCGGTGGCCTCGGAAACGGCTGGAATCACCGAGGCCGTCGCCATGGAACCACCCGAAAGGGGGCCGGCCGGCAGGTCGGTGTCTCCCAGCGCAACCTCTATCTTCCCCATCGCGATGCCGGTTTTGGCGGCGACGAGTTGAGCAAGAATTGTGTAAGTGCCGGTGCCGATGTCCTGAGTAGCGCAGGCCACGCGCGCCGTGCCGTCCGATTTTAACGTGACGGATGCTTCACAGGGAAGGCGCTCGGCGATCCACGTGCAAGCCGCCATCCCCCAACCGAGCACAGTGGAACCATTGCGCATGGATCCAACCTCGGCGTTGCGTTTCGACCATCCGAATTTCTGGGCGCCTACCGTCAGGCATTCTTTCAGGTGCCGGGAGGAGAACGGAATATTTTTGCTCTCGTCCTTCTCAGGCTCGTTTCGAAGGCGCAGTTCCAAGGGGTCCATCTTCAATTCAATGGCGAGTTCATCCATGGCGGATTCCAAGGCAAACAAGCCCGGAACGGCGCCTGGACCGCGCATGGAGGTGGGTGTCCCTACATTGCGGCGCACCAGGCCGGAAGCCACCCGCAAATTCGGCGTGCTGTAGAGAAAGCCAGTGGCTTCGCCGCAGTCCTCTTTGTAGTCATCGAGGATAGAGGTGTGATTACGGAATTGCTGATGCAGGGACGTCAGCTTGCCGTCCGGACTTGCACTCAGCTGGATCTGCTGTTGCGTGCGCGGTCGATGCCCCACGGTCTGGAACATCATTTTGCGGCTTATCACCAGCTTGACCGGGCGATTCAGGTTGCGCGCCGCTGCAACGGCGATCAAAGCATGCGTCCACGGCCACAGCTTGCCGCCGAACCCGGAACCGAGAAAGCGCGAAATCACCTGGACGTTCTCAACCGGAATTCCGAACATCTGGGCAACTACGATCCGGTGATTGATCACCGCTTGGGTACTCTCATGCACCAGTAGCTTCTGACCGTCCCAGGACGCC
>DATHIZ010000339.1:0-4788 GCA_035316385.1 Bryobacteraceae bacterium
TAACCCGCATATCCTGGGTTATCTCAACCGCCTGTCGGATGTACTGTGGCTCTTAGGCCGCCAGTTAGAGGCAGAGGCTGGCGTGGATGCGACGCTTCGCCCCAAAGACCAAGCCCGTCCTCGCTGGTCGCGCGCCTGGTAAGTGTGATTCCGCGCATCGTCATCGCCGGAACCCACAGCGGGGTAGGGAAGACCACGGTCGCCATTGCGCTGATGGCGGCGCTGGTGCGTCGTGGAATGCGCGTCCAGCCCTTCAAAGTCGGGCCGGATTTCATTGACCCTTCTTTCCACACCCGCGTCACTGGTCTAGCTGGTAGGAATCTTGACGGCTGGATGCTGTCCCGCGACACCAACCTGGCGCTCTTTTCAAACGCCGCGAAAGACGCGGACATCGCGGTGATCGAGGGCGTCATGGGCGCCTTTGACGGGCACGGTCCCACATCTGAAAGCGGCTCCACCGTCGAGTTGGCGAAGTGGCTCGGCGCGCCCATCGTTCTAGTCATTGATGCCTCAGCCATGGCTCGCAGCGCGGCGGCGCTCATTCGCGGATTTGAAACGTTTGACCCCGAAGCTCATTTCGCGGGCGTAATCTTCAACCGAGTCGGCAGCGTCCGCCACCACGAACTGCTGCGAGCCGCAGTAGAGCAAACGTGCAGCGTTCAACCTTTGGGCGCTCTACCGCGCGACCCGAAGATCAGCCTGCCCGAACGTCACCTGGGCCTGGTGATGGCGAATGAAGTGTTGAATAGTGAAACCATCTCGCGCCTGGCCGATTGGTTTGAAGCCGGCGTTGATGTCGATCGCCTGCTCGCCCTCACAACAAATTTGGCCGCGATCGTGCCATCTGTACCGCTCCAGTCCGTTTTGCCGGTACGTCGCGCACGCATCGGAGTGGCGCGTGACGCCGCCTTTTGCTTCTACTATCAGGACAATCTCGATTTGCTGCGGCACTTCGGCGCCGACCTGGTGGAGTTCAGCCCTTTGCACGACGCGCGCCTGCCGCTTCAACTCGACGGATTGTATCTAGGCGGAGGTTATCCGGAACTGCACGCCTCAGCCCTGGCGGCAAACTCCACCATGCTCGACGACATCCGCCGGTTCAAAGGATGCATCTACGCCGAATGCGGCGGGTTTATGTATCTCACGTGCGAAATTGTGGATACGAACGGCGTACCTCACGCCATGGCCGGAGTCTTTCCCACCAGCGCCCGCATGCAAAAGACCAGGTCCCGCCTCGGCTACGTCACCGTTCAGCCGGTTGCCGAATGGAACTGGCTAAGCAAGCAAATGAACTTGCGCGGCCACGAATTCAGATACTCCGAGATTGACGAAATGCCGGCCCATATAGCCCGGCGCTATCGCATTCAATCCAATCAAGCCGAACGCGCGGAGGGCTATTCCACCGGGCGCGTGCTCGCCGGTTACGTCCATCTGCATTTTGCCTCCTGTCCCGAATTCGCCGAAGGCTTTGTGCGCTCCTCTATCGCCGCACAATCAGATCTTCCATAGGCTGCCGCTCCGCCCATCCCTCGCGTTCCAGTTCAGGTTGATCTCGCTCTTCTTCCGGGTAACCCAAACACAAGTACGCTATCAATTTCCAGTGTTCCGGCACGTTCAAAGCCTGCGGCACGCGTTCGGGATCCAAAATGGAAACCCACCCCATCCCTACTCCGTGCGCCCGCGCCGCGAGCCAGAGTGTATGTATCGCGCATACGGCAGAATACGGAACCATCTCCGGCATCGTCCGGCGGCCCAGTCCGTGTCCCAATTCCGGATCGGGATCGATAAAGACGGCCAGATGAACAGGTGCTTCCACTAAGCCGGCCAGTTTCAAGCGCGCGTACAGCGCGGCTCGGGATCCACTCAGGTCCGCAAGCGCCGACCGGTTGGCCTCCTGGAAATTCTCCACAACCGCCGCGCGGCGTTCGGGATCATCCACGATCACCCATCGCCAAGGCTGACTGAAACCGACCGACGGAGACAAGCACGCTTGCGACAGAAACTGTTGCAGCAGCCCATCCGGTAACATGTCACGGCGAAACCGCCGCACATCGCGCCGCCAGAAAAACAGTTCGGAGAGCGTTGCGCGAAACGATTCGTCAAAGTGCGGAGCAAGCAAAATACATGCTACCAGTCAAATACGCTACCGTGGACAAGGTGAGCTTCCCACTACTCAAAACCGCGGCGTTCGTCCTTGCTTTCGCTCCGTTGATTTGCGCGCAGGAGGTCACCTATTTCCCCTATCTGCAACTCGGCGATAGTGGTCCGCTCGGCGCAACCGATCAAGTGGTCGTGGCATGGCAAACAAATGAAGCTTCTCCGAATCCTCGCGCCTCTTATAAGGTGGAATTCGGCGCCACCACGCGCTATGGCGCCACAGCCGCGCCCACCAGTCGCGTTGTCGATAACTACTTAGCGGCAGATCCGGCTCTACCCGCAATCCCCTCTTCCTATGGACCGCATATCAACTACGTAGCCATCCTTTCCGGTTTGCGTTTTGACACTGCCTACTTTTATCGCGTCACCGGTCCAGGCGTCCCCGCCAGCGGCTTCGTTGCTTCGTTTCACACTCGTAAGAAAAGTTCCGCCTTCTCCTTTGCGGTGGAAGGCGACGAGGGAAGTTTTCCTCCGGTTCCCAACTCTCATCCGCCGCAAATGGCGAACTACGAAGCCAGAATCGCGCATCTGATTTACAACGCCGGCGCCATCCCCCTCCCTGATTCGTCCTCGCGGCCACCTGCCGAATTCGTTCTGAACACCGGTGACAACGTCTACACCATGGGCTCCGAGGGAAGCTACCGCGACTTTTTCTTTCCGGTCTTCAACAACGACACGGATTCCAATGAAACCGGTGCGCCCCTCATCCGGAGCATGCTTTACTTCATCGCCGTGGGCAATCACGATTTAGGTTTCGACGGCGTTTCCGCAAACCTGCTGGCGGACAATGCGGCTCCGCGCTTCAGCGGAAATCTCCAGGGCGGCTCCGCGCTGGCGTTCTTCAACAATTACTATTATCCGCAAAATGGCCCCGCCGGATTCGATATCCAAAGCACGCGCAACGGCGAAACCGCGACGCCCAACGGCTTGCATTTCGCGTATCAAGGGAAGACCTACCAGTCGCCCGCTGCTATTGAAGCCTTTCGCGCCTCCACAAACGCGGATACCGGCAATGGCCCAAAACGCCAAATCGACCACGCCAGCAATTACTCCTTCGATTACGGCAACGCGCATTTCCTGTTTTTGGACGCAAACCCGCACCTGTTCAACGGCATTCTATCCAGCGGAAATGCCACCTCGGCCCCCCCATCTTTTCCGCCGTATCCTTCCGAGTTAGCCAAGTGGGTGATCGATGACCTCGATTCCAGTAAACAGCTTTGGAAAATTGCCGTGTTTCATCAGCCGTCATTCTCTTCGGGAGACGCCACTGTCCTCAACAGTCAGATGCGCGCCGTCACACAGCTTCTCGAGGACCACGGTGTGAGCATCGTCTTCAATGGGCATGAGCACAACTATCAGCGCTCTCTCCCCATTCGCGCCACTGCGGGCACAGCAGTAAATATTGACCAGGTATTCGACGGCAGCACGCACACCGTTCCTGACGGCGTCCTATATATCGTGGAGGGCGCGGGCGGGAACCGTGATTTCGATGGCAACCTGCCTCCTCCGCGCGGCAGCGGTCCCGGTGTCGACCAGGATGATTCGGCCACTGGCACTTACACCCCCATGGCCGGATTGACTGTGCCGCAAGGTCCCGCCGATTGGTTGGATACCAATCTCACTAATCGCGAAATGGTCGCCCATTTTCCGAACGCGGGAACCCGGCCAAAGATCACGGCCAAATTCAAATCCAAAGTTTTCTCCTTCGGTCATGTGGTCGTGAACGACAACAAGCTGACCCTGTATCAAATCAGCGAGCCTTTACTGCCTTCCTCTTCCGCCAGTGCTGGTACGCCCGCGCCGTACGGGACTGATTTTGCCGGTCATCCTTTGAATGACCCGATACCTGATACCCTGCTGGATGGAACCACCGGCGCTTTACTCTCGGCTCCCGCAACCGGCCGCTCCGCGCTGCTGGATAAATTCACCGTTACCAAGCCCGATGTGAGGGCATCGGTCTCCGCGCGTCTTTCCGCCCCACTGGTTGCCATTCCCGGCGGCGAGATCGTCTATTCCGTCGTAGTAAACAATCACTCGTCAATTGCATTGAATGGAGCCCAAGTCCGGCTCACCGTGCAAGGGGTTGATATCGTCAGCACCCTGGGCCGTCTCGCTCCAGGGACAACGCGAACAGTACAGATGAAGACCAGCGTCCCCGCCTCGCTGTCACAGGTAAGAGCCGCCGCAGCACTCGTCTCCGGAACCGCGCTTCCCGTCCGGGCAAACGCCACCATCACTAAAATCGTCAGCGCAAAAAAATAGCCCGCACACAAGGGAACCCGGTCATCGGGATAGCTGCTGGAAAATCTTAATGAAAGAATCATGATGATGCCGTCTCCAGCAAGTCCTCTGGTTGTTAAAACCCGGTGGCGGCGCCTCTTGCTGCTCGGCCTAGGCTTATCCGGCATCCTGCTTTTGTCCGCCCTGCTGGTGGCCTGGCGCACCGTTCATCACATCAACAGTCACACGCAGGAATTCGCCGCCCGTGAAGCGACCGCCAAAGCCGCCATCGACGGCATCGAGGAGGAGCAGGCTACGCTGAATAATCGCTGGCTCCAACTTACCCGCCAAAGAGATACGCTGCGGCGCGAAGAGATTCTGGATCAGCTTGCGCAAAACCGCCAGGAAATG
>DATHIZ010000340.1:0-8119 GCA_035316385.1 Bryobacteraceae bacterium
CCGGCCGGATAACCTTCGGCGTGGATATAGGAAATTTCCTTGAGCTTCAATGCGCCTTCGAGAGAAATCGGGAAATGAATGCCGCGCCCCAAGTACAGAAAATCCTGGGAGCGCGAAAGATGCTTCGCCAGGTTCTCGTAAATCTCGGTCTGCGCGAGTATATGCTCCAGTTTGCCCGGAATCTGGATCATCTCCTGCACCAGGACGCGTGAAGCCGCCGGCGTCATGGTTCCGCGTACCTGTCCCAGGTACATGCCGACAATCAGGAGGGCGGTGATCTGCGAAGTAAAGGCTTTGGTCGAAGCCACCCCAATTTCCGGACCCGCGTGCGTCAGCAACGTGCCCGCCGCCTCCCGCGTAATCATGGATCCGACCACGTTGCAGATGGCCAAAGTCTTCGAACCCTTCAGTTTGGCTTCGCGCTGCGCCGCCAAGGTATCCGCCGTCTCGCCCGATTGAGAAATAACAATAGTCAGGGTATTCGGCGGAATGATCGGATCACGATACCGGAACTCACTTCCGTAGTCGACTTCCACCGGAATACGGGCCAACCGCTCGATAATGTATTTGCCCGCGAGTCCGGCGTGCCAACTGGTGCCGCAGGCCACGATCTTTACTTGCTGGAACTTCTTGAATTCGGCTTCCGAAATGTCCACTTCGTCCAGGAAGACACGTCCGCTTTCCTGGCCCACGCGGCCCAACATGGTGTCTTTGATGGCGCGCGGCTGCTCAAAAATCTCCTTGAGCATGAAGTGCTTGTAGCCGCCCTTTTCGGCCATGATCGGATCCCACAAGATGTGCGAAACTGAACGTCGCACGGTCTTGCCTTCCATGTCGATCAAGCGTACGCCATCGCCGCTCAGCACCGCTATGTCGCCGTCGTTCAGGAAGATCATGTCCCGCGTATGGTTCAACAACGCCGGCACATCCGACGCCACGAAAAACTCGGCTTGCCCCAACCCCACTACCACCGGCGGTCCCGAACGCGCCGCCACAATTTTGCGCGGATCGCGGCTCGAAATAACACTGATGGCGTAGACACCGGTAATCTGTTTCAGCGCCGCCCGCACGGCATCTTCCAGGTTGCCGGTCAGATATTTCTCCACCAGGTGCGCAATGACTTCGGTATCGGTTTCAGTGACGAACGTGTGGCCTTCGGCAATCAACTGCTTGCGCAACGCGAGGTAATTCTCGACAATGCCGTTGTGTACCACGACAATCTCGCCCTTACAGTCGCGATGGGGATGAGCATTTTCTTCAGTCGGCCGGCCGTGCGTGGCCCAGCGCGTGTGCCCAATACCGTAGGAACCGGACAGCGGACAGTTCTTGATTGCTTCTTCGAGGTTGCGCAGTTTACCGGACGCGCGACGCACGTCCAATACATGGTTTCCGGAAAAGACGGCGACCCCCGCCGAATCATAGCCGCGGTACTCCAGCTTACGTAAACCATCTACGATAAGAGGAACCGCCTCGCGGCCGCCGATGTAGCCTACAATTCCACACATATATAAGAAGAGGGAAAAATCACTCTAAGATCTCTACCCGGTAGTCTTCTATCACGGGATTCGAGAGCAGATCCCTGGCAATTTCATCCAGCAACATAGCGGCCGCCTCGCGCGAAAGAGCTTTGTCGAGCCCAATTTCAAAGTACTTCCCCTGGCGGACCGACGAAATCTCATGATGTCCCATGCCGTTCAAGGCCGAACATACGGTCTGTCCCTGCGGATCGAGGACGGTTAGCTTCATGGAAACATATACGCGCGCTTGCATAAACATCTTTGATCCTACCGTAGACGGCTATCACCGCCGGCAGTAAGGCGCGCATCGCTCCGAATGGTCTTATTTAAAGGAGTACTGCTGGAAGATATAGAAGTAGCGTGGATTCACATTCGGCGTCGTGTTGGCGATAAATTCAGCCTTGAAGAAATGGCCGAAACCAGCGCCGAAGAGATGCGCGCCATAGGCGTATGTCAAGAAGGAATCCAGTTCCTGGCCTACGTGTGTGCCGGCGGTCCCCGTCTTCGACATGGCGATCGAGTTGCCTTGGCCGTTATAGAGTGAGTCGGATGCACTGAACAGCCACTCGTTGGTATACATCACATTCAACGTGAGCGACTTAGTCACGTTCAGCGTCGCCACGGTCTTTAGGGTCTTCAGGTTGCGCCAGCCAAACAAATCTTCGTGGCCGAATTTGTCATGATTGGCAGGCGACAACTGGTCGAAGGTCGAACTATGGCTTTGTCCGGACCTGCTGCCGGAAGCTAGTTTATATTCGACCGAAAAATTCAGCGGCCGTTTCACCGCGGTCACCTTGCGCGAGGCTCCGATCGACCAGGCGTAGGCGCGCTGATTCAGGGGCCCGATGTGGCCGGTTTGGCCGACACCCTCCAAACTGTAGAGGAACTTCCGCGGCAGCGGCCCGTACAGCCTGCCGCCGTAGCTTTGTGTTGCCAAAGTTCCTTCCCCGGTATAGCCGCCAATCCTATTCTGCGAATGCTGCAGGATGTAAGCGTCGATGGAAGCGCCGTGCCAAACATTGGAAAACGTATTGTAAGTCCCTAAGATCCGGTCGCCCAACTCAGGCTTGTTGAACCGATCCGAAAGAACCTTGACGGGTGAGACCATCAGGATTTCAAAACGCGCCTTGGCAGTGCGATAGTAGATGCGCGCCGTGTCGTAAGTGCGCGAGACATTGCTCCACTCCGGCGCGCCAATGAGACGGGCCTCACCGTAATTCAGTATCTGGCGGCCGACGATTGCGCCAAAGCCGGTCTTGCGGTCGCCGAAGAACTCCAGGTAGCCCTCTTCCAGGTCTATTGTGTCTCTTAGATTACTGGGCGCGGCAGGGCCAAAAAATGGGGCCCGAGTGTCCTGGCCCATGGCGGAAATCTTGAGCCACGAGACGGGTTGAAACTGCGCTCCAATCCGCAGCCGGCTTAACATGTGCTGCTGGTCGGCGGACCGGCCAAAGTTTACGCCGTTTCTCTCCTCCCACCGGGTACGCTCCTCAAAGGTGAAGCCGACAACATTATGCGTGCTTTCCCGCACGACCTTGTTCAGATCCTGAAGAGGATCCTCCTGCGCCCGCGCAAACGGCATAGCTGCCGCCATCAGGAAGAGAGAGGAGATTAACCCGCCCGCGCCCGACATTTTCCCTGATTCGTTCACGCCGGGCCTTTACAGTACGACGCGGCGGACGAACTTGATAGCTGTGTTCTCGAAGAGTTGCGAAATGACCGAGTCCGATACAGGCTGGTCGGTTTCGATAATAGAGATAGCCGTGAGCGGCTTGCGGTGGTCGTTTTCGTCCTGGCGTCCGAGGGCGAAATTGGCGATGTTGACGTCGTTCCGGCCCAATACGTTGCCAATGAAGCCGATCACGCCTGGAACGTCTTCGTTGCGCGAGTAGAGCAGGTTTCCCTGCAAAGTCGCTTCGCAGGAAATGTTTTCGACCTGCAGCAAGCGAGGCTTGTCCAAAACGATAGCGCCCAGCGCGGAAAAACAGCCGGCATCGGTCTCGAGTTCCATGCGGATGGAATCCATGTTCCCTTTTCCAGGCTCGAGCTGCTCCGCCACGCGGAAGCCGCGCTGGGTGGCGATCTGCATCGCATTCACCACGTTGGCGCGATATTCGAGGGAACGGCCCAGGACTCCGGACAGGCCGGCATTGCGCAAAATTTGCGTATTCTGATCGGCCAAGTCACCCAGGTAAGTAAATCGAATGGTATGCGCGTTGCCGACCGCTATGTGGCTGAGAAAAAGGCCCAGATGCTCCGCGAGGCTGACGAACGGCTTCAGGGTACGATACTGATCGGCCGTGAGCGCGGGCATGTTGACGGCATTCAGCGCCACGCCGCTCTTCAGGTATTCCACCACCTGCTCGACAATGCGGATGCCGACGATCTCCTGCGCCTCTTCGGTGGAACCGGCAATATGCGGGGTGGCGATGACCGGCTCCAATTGGAAGAGTGCGTTTGCGCCGGGAGGCTCCTGCAGAAACACGTCCAAGGCTGCGCCGGCTACATTACCGCCGGTAATGGCGGATTGCAGCGCGGCCTCGTCGATCAACTCGCCGCGCGCGCAATTGACGATGCGGACGCCGGGCTTCATTTGCCCAAATGCGTCGGCGTTCAACATATGATCGGTTTCAGGCGTCAGGGCGACGTGCAATGTAATGTAATCGCTCTGGCGGTAGAGTTCCGGAAGCTGCATGAGGTCGACGCCGAGGTTGAAGGCGCTTTGCGAGCTGACATAGGGATCATGCCCGACAATGCGCATTTCAAACGGCTTGGCGCGCTTGATCACTTCGCGCCCAATACTGCCCAAACCCACCACGCCCAGCGTTTTGCCGCGCAGCTCATTGCCTAAAAACTTCTTCTTTTCCCACTTGCCGGACTTAGTGGACATAGTGGCCTGAGGCACTGAGCGCGCCATGGACAACATGAGCGCGAGCGTGTGCTCGGCCACCGAAATGGCGTTGCCGCCGGGCGTGTTCATGACCAGTACCCCGGCGTCGGTAGCGGCCGGAAGATCGACGTTATCCACGCCCACGCCGGCGCGGCCAACCACGCGGAGCTTTGGCGCGGCGGAGAGTACGGCTTTGTTTACTTTGACCGCGCTGCGCACCAAAAGAGCGTCGCAATCGGCCAGATGCGGCTGAAACGTCTTGGGATCGGCAACAATAATCTCCCAACCGGCTTGCGCATGCAAGAGTTCTAAGGCCGCCGGAGCAAGCGGCTCTGCAACTAAAATTTTCATGAGGCTGAAAGCTAACGAACTGCGAGTTCCGGAGTTTTGGCCATGGCCACTTCGGCGTATACGTTTTGGACCGCCGCCACGCCGGAGCCGAAACGCACCGACTGGCCATTGGCGGCTAGGATTATTTCGAGTTCCGCGACGATTGCGAACAGGTCGTGAAAATCGAAATAGCCCAGATGAGCGAGGCGGAAGATCTGGCCCTGCATGGAGCCTTGTCCGTTCGTGATGATGGTGTTAAAGCGTTTGCGGAATTCCTTGACGATGACGCTGGAATCCATGCCGGCGGGAGGCCGGATAGAGGTCACCGACGAACCGGGAGCGTTTGAAAAGAGTTCGAGTCCCAATTCCCGCATGGCCGCGCGGGTAGCGCGCGCCAGAATTTGCGCATTCTCCACCACTTTGTCCATGCCGAGGGACTTGATATATTTGAGCGCCTCGGCCAAGGCCAGCAGCAAAGCGATGTTAGGAGTCCAGGCCGACTCGCCGTTCACGGCGTTCTTGCGTTCTTTCTTCAGATCGAAATAGTAGCGCGGCCCAGTGGAGGCATCAGCCATCGCCCAAGCTTTGGCGCTGATAGAGAGAAAGGCCAAGCCGGGCGGAATCATGAACGCCTTTTGCGACCCGCCTACGAGGACATCAAGCCCCCACTCTTCAATGTCGAGTGGCATGGTTCCGATACCTGTAATGGCGTCGACCACGAAAATAGCTTTTGTCTTCTTGACGGCCAAGCCCATGGCCTTCACGTCGTGCTGCGAACCGGTAGAAGTTTCCGAAGCCTGTACGAAGACACCCTTGATGTTCGGGTTGCCGGCGAGCGCCTGCTCCACTTCCGCGGGCGCAACAACAGAGCCGTAGGGCGCGGTCAGCACGGTGGCTTGCATGCCCCAGGCCTTCATGATCTCGACCCAGCGCTCACCGAACTTGCCGGCCGAGCAGACCAAGACCTCATCGCCCGGCGAAAAGAAATTCTGGGTGGCTGCTTCGAGGCCGCCGGAGCCGGACGACACCAGGACGAGCACATCGTTCGAAGTGCCAAGAACGTGTTTCAGATCGGACAGCACCTGCTTGTAAAGGTTGCGGAAGTCTTCCGTGCGGTGATGGATATCGGCGCCCATCATCGCGTGCAAGGCCGCGGGCAACAGGGGCGTGGGACCAGGAGTTAGGAGACGCTGCTTTCTTATATGCATGGTGAAATGAGTGGCCGGCCGGCACTAAGAACACCGCATAACGGCCCGTTAGAAGGAAATCCCAGAATAGCAAAGGCAGGAACGGCCCAGCGCCCCCCAAGAGGGTGTGCCGGGCCGGCTGCAGGTTAGTTCCCCACGTTAGTTCACCACGTCAGCTCAATTCACGACACCGAACACAACCGTGCTGGTGGAGGTTTGCCCCAAGGTGGTGGTGCCGGTCACTCCCAGAGTATGCTGGCCGTTCGCCAGGAACGTCGTGTTCAGCGTATAGCTCCAACCGACGTTAGGACAGTTCGTACTGGCAAAGGCGCTGCAGACATCGGGACGGGGAGCGCCATAGCCTGCATTGCCGAAAGGCACCCCATCGATGGCGAGCGTCACGTTGGCGATGGGCACGCTCCCGTTGATCACCCAGCCCTGAAGATTGATGATCCCGAACACCAGCGGGGCTTGCGGCGTAGGAGAATCTATCATTATTTTCATCGGATTTGCGGTGGACCAATTGGCCACTGTAAAGCTGGACGTAGCAGTAAAGAACGTTCCATCGGCCATTACTTCGGTGACGCCCAAAGTGTGAACCCCGTCGGCGAATCTCGTGGTATCCAAGCTAAAAGACCAACCCACATTCGGGCAGCCCGGGCGCCCGGGAAGCGCGGCGCAGACGTCGGGCCGGCTGGAGCCGTAGTTGGCGTTACCGTACGGCACGCCGTCCACGCTGATGGAAACCGCCGTGACAAGGGAATTGTCATTCATGGCCCACCCAAAGAATTGAGCCACTCCGATGAACGGATTGCTGTTCGCGCTTGGCGAGTCGATACTTACGCGGGCCGGTCCGGTAGCGCTCGAGTCACCGTTCGACACCATGAAAGGCGAACTTGCGGTGGCACGGCCGCCAGCGGCGGTGGTAGCGGTAATTTCAAGCGTGTGGCTGCCATTGGTAAGCTGCGTCGTATTGATGGAATAATTCCAACCAACGTTAGGACAGCCGGGACGGCTTGCATACACGGCGCAGACATCCGGACGGTTTTCACCGTAGACCGCAGTGCCCTTCAAGACGCCATCTACACGCACCTGGACGCCGGAGATGGGCGAGTTGTCACTCAGCGCCCAGCCTCTGACGCCGGCAACGCCGCTGACAACTCCGTTCACACTTGGATTATCAATCATTATTCTTAGCGGATTGGCCGCGGTTCCCAGGTTGGCGACGCTGAACTGGGTCGTGGTGGTGAAGCTTTGCCCGGAGATCGGATTGGCCGTGATCGAAAGCGTGTGGACACCATCGGCAAGCTGGGTGGTATCGATCATGGCATTCCAGCCGACATTGGGACAGCCGGGAATGCCGGGGTAAACGGTGCAGACGTCCGGACGGGCCAGATTGTAATTGGAATTTCCATAGACCACGCCATCGACAGCGACCGTGACCGAGCCTATCGGCGTATTGGCGTCCAGTGCCCATCCGGCAAACGTGGCCGTACCGCTGAAGGCGCCGCTGCTTGCGCTCGGCGTATCAATAGTTATCAGCACTGGATTCGCGGTGGTCCAGTTGGCCACGACGAAGTTGTTGGCCACGGTTGTCCGCTGGCCGTTTGCGGCTGTGGCGGTGACCGAGAAATTATGTGTTCCGTCGGCAAGCGCATTGGTATCGATGAAATAAGACCAGCCCACGTTCGGGCATCCGGATCTACCCGGGAACGCGACGCAGACATCGCCCCGGCTCAAGCCTGAGGTGGCGGGGCCGCGCAAGGCGCCGTCCACATACACCTGCACCGTGCTGATAGAGGTATTGTCATTTACCGCCCAGCCGGCAAAGGTCAAGGAGCCATGGTAGGTGTAGCCCGGGCCTGGGGTATCAATATTCACGTGCGTGGGAGCATTCAGCACGTCATTGGCGACAGTAAACGGAGTGGCGGAAGTGAAGCTAACGCCATTTGCGTCAGTCGCGGTCACTTGCAGGCTGTGCGTACCGTTCGCCAATACGCTGGTATCGAGCGAACCTGTCCAGCCAACGTTAGGACAACCAATAGTTCCTGGAAAGGCCGCGCAAACATCCGGGCGGGAATTGCCATAGACGGCTGTACCGGCTGTATTACCATCCACCAGAATCCCGACGCTGACGATGGGCGCATTAGCGTCGATGGACCAACCGCGCACGCCAATGACGCCGCTGGCTGTTG
>DATHIZ010000341.1:0-7911 GCA_035316385.1 Bryobacteraceae bacterium
AGATTCCGACAGCGCCGGGTTTTTGAAGGTATCTCCCAGCCCCGGGGCAACCCCTCCCGGCAGGTACGTTTCCTTGTAACCGGGCCTATCCAGCAGCGCCTTGCTCACCCAGTAGCGCGCATTCTTTTCCGCCAGCGGGAATCCATTCTCGGCGTAGAAAATAGCCGAGGCAAGCGACTTCTGCAGCGGCAGGTTGCCGAAGCGATGCTGCAACGCATCCCATCCCGCAACCGCTCCGGGGACGGTAATGGTGTGTATGCCGGTAGGACCGATCTTCGTAATGTTATGCGCCTTGAGGTATTCAATGGTGAGCGCTTTAGGTGTCCAGCCGCTCGCATTGAGGCCGTACATCTTGCCGGTCTTCGCCTCATAGTAGATCGCAAACAGGTCGCCGCCCATGCCATTCACATAAGGCTGCACTACGCCCATCACGGAGTTCGCCGCGATAGCCGCATCCACCGCATTGCCGCCGGCCTGCAGGACTTGGGCGCCGGCCTCCGCCGCCAGGAATTGCGGTGCTGCTACAATTCCATACTTTGTGACGGTCATCGAGCGGCCCTGCTCGGGTATCGAAGAAAATTGTTGCCCCGCCGCGACCATTGCGATCACGAGACTGAGTAAAATACCTTTGGTTTTCATGGTCTTTAGTTTTCCTGTAGATAGAGTGGAGGCTACGGATCCGACGTGGGGAAGCGTCCAGTATAACGCGCGGCGCATGACCACAATGGTGTGGGCCTCTTCGCGGTATCCCTTGCAATGACCAGTCCTTCCTCTCTCCCTGAATCGCCGCTTCCTCTCAAGACCCACGGCTTTGAGCCGCTCTTTCAGCCGCTCTTCAGAGACCGTTGGATTGCTTCGGTGGTTTCGAACATCGGTACCTGGATGCAGGACACTGCCGGCACCTGGCTGATGACCGTGCTCACGTCGTCGCCTTTGCTGATTGCGTTGATGCAGACTGCCGCCAGTTTGCCGGTAGTCTTATTGGGACTTCTGGCCGGCGCGACGGCCGATATCTTCGACCGCCGGCGGTTGCTGATTATCTGGCAGAGCTGGATGCTCGCGGCGGTGCTGGTCCTCAGCGTCATCACGTTCTTCGGAGTCGTTTCGCCGTGGGTTTTGCTGCTTTTTACGTTCGGCTTGAATATCGGCGCGGCTATGAACAATCCGGCCTTTCAGGCGATTGTGCCGGAATTGGTGCCCCGTTCTCAGTTGCCCGACGCCCTGGCCATCAACAGCGCGGGCTTCAATCTGGCGCGTGTCGTAGGACCGGCGCTGGGCGGCTTTGCCGTAGCGGCCTTTGGAACTCGCGTCCACACTGGCGCGGCAGTGGTCTTTTTCCTGAACGCGCTGTCCTTTGTGGGAGTCATTGTGGTGCTCTACCGCTGGCATCGCACGCCGCTGTTCAAAAGCGCGTTGCCATCCGAGCGCGTGTTCGGCTCCATCCGTTCGGGCCTGCGCTACATCCGGCACGCCCCGCTTCTGCAGGCCACGCTGTGGCGCACGGTAGTGTTTACTGTATTCGTAAGCGCGGTTTGGGCCTTGCTGGCTGTGGTGGCGCGGCTGTATCTCCATCAAGGGGCCGTCGGCTATGGCATGCTCACCGGAAGCATGGGCCTGGGAGCCGTTACGGGAGCCTTTTCGCTGGCGCGCATTCGCAAAGCGTACTCCGCCGACATCATCATCGCCGCTTCGAGCGTAGTGTTCGCCGCCGCGCTGTTCGTTATGGCTTTCGTCCATATCCCGGCGGTAATTTTGCTGTTCCTGGTGGCTGCCGGCTTTTCCTGGACCAGCACCATGTCCACCTTGAATCTTTCTGTTCAGCTCTCCGTGCCCTCCTGGGTGCAGGCGCGCGCGCTGGGCGCCTATCAAACCGTGTCTCAATGCGGGCTCGCCTTGGGAGGCGTTTTGTGGGGCTTGGTCGCGGAACACGTCTCCACTCCGGCAGCCCTCGCCTGCGCCGCCATTGGACTGCTGGCCAGCTTGCCTCTTGCTTTGCGTTTCCATGTACTGCGCGGCGAAATGCCGGACCTCAGTCCTTTCCGTACAAACCGCCCGGCCCCGGAAACGATGGTCGTCCCACAGCCTACCGACGGCCCAGTGCGCGTTTCCATTCAATACCGCATCCGCCTGGAGGACTACAATGCCTTTACTCACGCGATTCATGCCTTTCGCGATGTGAGGTTGCGCGACGGCGCCATTCGCTGGGGTGTGTTTCAGGATGTGAACGACCCTTCGCATATGGAGGAGACCTTCGTGATGGAATCGTGGATTGACTATCTCCGTCAACGCGAACGGTTTACCGCTTCCGATTCGCAAATCAGGGACAAAGTCTGGAGTTTTCACCAGGGACCCGAGCCGCCCCGGATCTCGCACATGATTTACGCGAGAGAGGTGGAAGGTCTGCACAATAGTGACCTGCAGGATAATGTGGGATAGCCAAATAAATTCATGCCGCAAATCAAGAACTACGACGTTGTGATTGTCGGATCGGGAGCCGGCGGCGGAGTCGCCGCGCAAGTGCTGGCCAATGCCGGCGCGAAAATCTGTATGCTCGAAGCGGGAGCTTGGTACGACTGCACCAAGCATTCGAAAATGTTCCAGTGGCCGTATGAGGTTCCGCACCGCGGCGCGCCCACGCGCGAGATGCCGCTCGGATATTTCGACGCGACGCTCTCGGGCGGTTGGGAAGTGCCCGGTGAGCCATACACCAATGCGCCGGGATCGAGCTGGATGTGGTGGCGTGCGCGCATGCTCGGCGGCCGCACGAATCACTATGGACGCATCTCTCTGCGCATGGGGCCATACGATTTCAAGCCCTACAGCCGCGATGGAAAAGGCTTCGACTGGCCGATCACTTACGAAGACCTCGCGCCGTACTACGACAAAGCCGAAGAATTAATCGGAGTGTTTGGAACAAGAGAAGGTTTGGAAAATACACCCGATGGCAAATTTCAACCTCCGCCTGCTCCGCGCGGTTATGAACGGCTGATCAAGCAAACGTCGGACAAGCTGAGCATCCCTTGCGTTCCCTCGCGCCTGGCGATTCTGACACGCTCACTGAACGGCCGTCCGGCTTGCCACTATTGTGCCGAATGCGGCAGATCGTGCGGCGTGAACGCCAATTTCAATTCACCCGGCGTCCATATATTCCCCGCGATGAAGACCGGCAATCTGGAGGTTGTTTCGAACGCCATGGTTCGCGAAGTGCTCCTGGGGCCTGACGGACTGGCGCGCGGAGTCTCCTACGTCGACAAAAACACCCGGGCCGAGCTCGAAGTGCGCGGAAAGATTGTCGTGCTGGCCGCGAGTTGCTGCGAGACGGCGCGCATCCTGCTGAATTCCAGGAGCAGCAGTTTCCCCGACGGTCTCGCAAACTCATCGGGCCTGGTGGGCCGTTACGTCATGGATACGGTCGGTTCGGCCGTGGGCGGCTATTTGCCTATCATGCAGGATCTTCCTTCCCACAATGAAGACGGCGTGGGCGGCATGCACCTTTACATGCCTTGGTGGCTGTACAAAGAGCAGAAGGCCGGGAAGCTCGATTTCGCCCGCGGCTACCACATTGAACTTGGTGGCGGGCGGCGGTTACCCGGCGCGGGTGCGATGAGCAGCTATGTGGACCGCTTTTTAGGCGGCGGCTACGGCCCGGAACTGAAGCAGGGCCTGCGCAGACTGTATGGCGGCGACGTCCACATGTCCGGCCGTGGCGAAATGATTCCCAACGCCGACAGCTATTGCGAGATCGATCCGCAAGTCGTCGACCAGTGGGGCATCCCGGTTCTGCGTTTCCATTTCAAATGGAGTGAAGACGAGTTGAATCAGGCCAAGCACATGCAGCAGACCTTCAGCGAGTTCATCGAAGCCATGGGCGGCGTGGTGACCAGCCGTTCCACTCAAGCCGATAACTGGGGAATCGAGCATGGCGGGCAGGTGAAACACGAGGTGGGCGCCACTCGTATGGGCAACGATCCGAAGACATCGGTGCTGAATTCACATTGTCAGTCGTGGGACGTGAAGAATCTGTTCGTCACCGACGGTGCGCCGTTTGTGAGCAATGCTGATAAAAATCCGACGCTGACCATCACTGCTCTGGGATGGAGAACGTCGGATTATATCGTCGATCAGGTCAAGAAACTGAACGTAAAGGTTTAAAATCCTTCGAGCACTACCTTCCCACGCGCTTTGCCGCTTTCGACCAGCGCGTGGGCTGTTTTCAGATTGGCCGCGTTGATCGCGCCGAGCGACTCGGAAAAAGTGCTGCGAATGACGCCCGCGTCTACCAGGTCGGCGACCTCGTCCAGTAGAAGATGTTGCGCAATCATGTCCGGTGTTCCGAACACTGGACGCGCGAACATGAATTCCCAGTGCAGGGAAGCCGCCTTGCGTTTTAGAGGCAGCGCGTCCAGTGTTTTGGGGTCGTCGATCAGACCGAATTGTCCTTGTGGTGCGAGTGCTTCTACTAGCTTTGGGTAGTGCGCCGATGTGGCCGCGACACTGGCGATGATCTCCACTTCTTTGATGCCGATGGCCTGCAACTGCGCCGCCAGCGGCTGGCTGTGATCGATGACGAAATGAGCTCCCAGTTCCACACACCATCGCTGCGTTTCCGGGCGTGAGGCGGTGGCAATCACGGTAAGTCCGGTGAGTCTGCGGGCGAGTTGAATCAGAATAGAACCCACGCCGCCGGCGCCGCCGATGATCAACAGATGGCCGGCATTGGCTGGCTTTCCGGGCTTCACTCCAAAGCGGTCGAACAACAGCTCCCAGGCCGTAATGGTGGTGAGAGGGAGCGCCGCCGCATGCGCGAAGTTCAAGCTTTTCGGCTTCTTTCCAACAATGCGTTCGTCGACCAGATGAAATTCCGAGTTGGTGCCCTGACGCGCGATGGACCCCGCGTAATACACTTCGTCTCCGGCCTTGAAGAGCGATGCCTCAGGCCCCACCTGCTTGACGATTCCGGCCGCGTCGAAGCCCAGGATTTTGTATTCTTCTTTATCCGGCTCGGCTCTCATGCGTACCTTGGTGTCAACGGGGTTGACCGATACCGCTTTGATTTCGACCAAAAGGTCGCGCCCCGTGGCAGCAGGCGTGGAAATCTCGACGTCCAGAAGCGACTGCGGGTCAGCGATAGGTAAAGATTTTTTGTATCCGACTGCTTTCACGTTATCTCCTACTCTCAAGGTACGCTGGTGAACATGGTCAAGAATGTTTTGGGCGGCGTTTTGCAGACTTGCTGCACGGATCCGCTGACAGGTTTTTATCGGGACGGGAAGTGTAATACAGGTCCCGACGACTATGGCAAGCACACGGTCTGCGTGCTGGTGAATGATGAGTTTCTACGGCACCAGAAGTCAATTGGGAACGACCTGATCACGCCGCGCCCAGAGTTCGGCTTTCCTGGCCTCAAAGCGGGTGACCAGTGGTGCGTGTGCGTTGAGCCTTGGAAGAAGTCCTATGATGCCGGAGTGGTTGCTACCGTACGTTTGGAGGCGACACACGAAGCGGCGCTCGAAGAAGTAACGCTCGAAATGCTCTCAAAAAGAGCGCGAGTCAATTGACGCTGCTTCCGTCCTCCTTTGCATTACAGACATCGGCGTTTTCGCAAGCCCCGGCGCCACTTCCCCGGTACCTTCTGTATTTGTTACCCCCCGGCAAATTGCCGCGCAACCTCCCGGTCCCAGCGATCCGTTGGAAATGGCCGCCGGAAATGCGCAACCGGTGCAAGATGTGATACAAGGGGCGATGGCTGTCGATCTACTCGACAGGGCGCATGCGCTTTCCAATGTGCGCAAATGGCCTTACGATCTAAAGACGCGTTTCACTTCGGCGGGTTCTAGCTCTTCTGACGGAGGCTGGCAGCTGGAAGACATCTCTTCGGGTCCTGGACGCCCCGATCCCACGAGATATTTATCACGACGCTGTTCCTGCTTCCGTTAATTCGATTCTATGTTTCGGGATACATCAATACCTTAAGGGCTTTCTTCTGATTGCATAAGTCGAAAGCCCGGGTCCAATCCGAAATTGGAAGCTTGTCGGTAATGAGATCGTTCAAACGTAGATGCCCCTGCGCATAGATTTTCATCACGCGATCCCACGTGCGAGCGGTATAGCAGACGGAGCCAGACAGCTTGAGCTGCTTGTAGAAGACCTGATCAATGGGAAACGAAATATCACGGCCGCAAATGCCGACCTGTGTATATTGCCCCATGGGCCGCAATGCTTCGAGACAGGTTCGCACCGAACTCGGGTGACCGGCGCACTCAAATGCTACATCCACGCCCTTGCCGCCGGTGTGTTCTAGGATCGCTTCCCCAAGGTTCTGCTCGCCGATATTGACGACCACTTCAGCCCCAATACGCTTGGCCGCGGACAGGCGCGCTCCATCGCCAGGCGCTCCCGCAACGATCGTTTTTATGCCATCCGCCACTAGGAGCTTTAGGCACAGCAGCCCGATGGGGCCTGGGCCGGACACCAGAACCGTGTCACCTAGACGCACATTCGTGATTTCCGTGACGGCCTGGACTACAGCGGCAAAAGGCTCACTCAGCGCGGCTTCCTCCAGCGTGAAGTTCTCCGGAACGCGATAGAGTTGGTCCGGACGCATCACCACATAATTCGCAAACGCTCCGTTGACGCCATGCCCCATTCCACGCCGGTTCGGGCAAAAAACAAAGTATCCTGAGAGGCAATACTGACAGTGGCCGCAGGTCACCGCTGTGGCGCCGAGACCGGCCACTTTCTCGCCGATGCGCACGCCACTAACTTTAGATCCAACTTCCACGACCGTGCCTGCGAATTCATGCCCCAGGATGACGGGTGGATAGTTGCGAAAGGTATCGTGCAGCACGTGGATATCCGTCCCACACACTCCACAGTAGGCGATTTCGAGCTTGACCTGCGTGTCGTTGCACTCAGGTTCCGCTACATCCATTATGCCGACGTTTCCCTCGCCTGCGGCATACTTAACAAGAGCCTTCATTTCTTTGCAGCATTCCTTTTCTGCTCCGAACAAGCATCGGCCAATCACTGATTCAACACAAACGCGAACAATTGATCTCCGCCCGTGGCGAGGATGAACTGGCGGCCATCCAGCATATACGTTTCGGGTGCGTTACCCGCCGGCCCGATGCGGGAGTGCCAGAGCGGCTTACCAGTTGCCGGGTCGTAGGCCACGAGGTTCTGGCCATCTCCGCTGAAGAGCAGATTGCCCGCCGTGGCGAGCAATCCCACGCCGCCGGCAATTTCGTGGCGCCAGACGATTTTTCCGGTCTTATAGTCGATGGCGTCAATGTAAGTGCCATACGAGAGAAAGCCGCCGCTCATGATTCCGCCCAAACCCATCGATCCGCGAGGATCTGTATCGATCAGGTAGCTAACGCGCAGCGTATTGTTCTCGGGAACGTAGAAGAGGCCGGTGTCCGGCGAAAACGCCGGGGGCGGGAAGTTGGTGACGTCGGCATTTACTAGCGATCCCGCGATGGTCGCGTCCTTAGCAGGGTTTCGCTTTGGACGCCCCTTTTCATCGAGACCCAGCGCCCAGTTGTTGACGAGGCCCATCTTGCCGGTAACGAGATGCTCGCCGGTGACGCGGTCGAGCACGAAGAAGTAACCGTTTCGCTGGGCAGTGAGCACAAGTTTCCGCATGCGTCCATTGAAAGGTGCGTCAACGAAAACCGGAGTTTCGGTGGAATCCCAATCGTGCGTGTCGTGCGGCGAGGTTTGGTAGTACCACACCATTTTGCCGGTATCGACATTGATGGCGATGAGTGAGCAGGTGTAGAGATTGTCGCCTTCGCCGCGGCCCGTCGTATAAGCCGGAGTGGGATTGCCAGTGCCGAAGACGTAGATATGCGTTTCCGGGTCGTAGGCGCCGGGAATCCAGACTTGCGCGCCACCATGGCGCGCCGCGTC
>DATHIZ010000342.1:0-7058 GCA_035316385.1 Bryobacteraceae bacterium
CAGGTGTTGCGCCGCGATTTCCTGCCCGCGGATTTGGAAAAAGAGATGGCGGCTGCGGGGATCGGCGGCTCTGTCTCGATCCAAGCCCGCTCAAGCTTGGAAGAAACCCGCTGGCTGCTGGAACTCGCCGGCCAGCATGCATTCATCCTGGGTGTGGCCGGATGGGTTTCACTAATCGACCCGAACGTAAAAGCCGCGCTGGAGAAATTCGCATCGAACAAGAAACTGCGCTCCATCCGGCATGTCCTGCAGGATGAAACCGACGAACGCTACATGCTGCGCGACGATTTCAATCGCGGCATCCGCGAACTCAAGCATTTCGGCCTCGCCTTCGACGTCTTGATCTTCGAACGCCACCTGCCGCAAACGATTCAGTTTGTGGATAAGCACCCCGGCCAGGTCTTCATCGTAAATCATTTGGCCAAGCCGCGGGTACGCTACCAGGCCCTCTCCCCATGGCGCGAGAACATGCGCGAGCTCGCCAGGCGTCCCAATATCTATTGCAAGATTTCCGGCCTTGCCACTGAGGCCGATCATGCCAAATGGACCGAAGCTCAGCTGGAGCCATACATCGATTCCGTGCTCTCGATCTTTGGATCGAACCGGACCATGTTCGGCTCGGATTGGCCGGTCTCCCAGCTTGCTATCAGGTACCGGCGTTGGGTGGCTATAGTAGAAAAAGGTGTCAGTAAGCTCTCGCAAACCGAACAGAAGCAATTTTGGGCCGGGACCGCCCGCGAAGCATACGGGCTAAAGTAAGGTGTCTTAAGTAGCACGCTAAAACCGGATCAGGTATCATAAAGGGGTTGTATTCCATCAGCGGCCCTCCGTGTGCCCGCGTCGGTAAAACCAACACCAAAGGGTTTGTAAGGTCTAAGTTATGTACGCTGTGATTGAAACGGGCGGTAAGCAATATCGTGTCTCGCCCGGGCAGACGATTGAAGTAGATACGATTGCGGGAGATGTTGGTTCGACGGTGGAGTTTGACCGGGTGCTGGCGTTTTCGAACGAAGCGAATGAACTGGTGCTTGGCGACGGGCTGAAGCTGGCCCGCGTGCGCGGCACAATTGCGGCGCATGGGCGCGCGCAGAAGATCATCGTCTTCAAGTTCAAGCGCAAGAAGCAGTACAAGAGAACGCAGGGCCATCGCCAGAATTTCACTCGCGTGGCCGTACAGGAGATCCTGGCGTAAGCGGTTTCGCCGCTAGCAAGAGGTTTTTAGAATGGCACATAAAAAAGGTTTAGGCAGTTCCAAAAACGGCCGCGATTCTAATTCGCAGCGGCTGGGCATCAAAGTGTTTTCGGGCGAGTTCGTGACCGGCGGGTCCATCATCGTGCGGCAGCGCGGCACGCGCTACAAGCCGGGCAAGAATGTCGGCCGGGGCAAGGACGACACGCTGTTTGCCACGTTGCCAGGTACGGTCGAATTCCGTGACCGCGGCCGTATGGGCAAGTTCGTCAATATTCTCGCCGCCCAAAGCTAATCGTCCCGCATTCTTTTTTTGGAGGGTGGCCCGGCAGCCGCCCTCTGTGTAGTTCCCCTCCCCTTTCAATTTCCCAGTGTTCATAGACGAAGTAACGATTTCCGTTAAAGCCGGAGACGGCGGCAACGGTTGCCTGGCGTTCCGGCGTGAGAAGTTTGTCCCCCGCGGCGGACCCAGCGGCGGTGATGGCGGCAATGGCGGCGAAGTAGCGCTGCTGGCGAGTCAGCACTACAGCACGCTCCTGCATCTGCGCTTTAATCCTGAGCACACCGGCGAGCGCGGCCGCCACGGCGAAGGCAGCCAGAAGACCGGGCGGGAGGGACGCAATGTGGATGTTCCCGTCCCAGTGGGAACCGTGGTTTACAACGCCGAAACCGGCGAGCAGATTTTTGATTTCACCGAGAACGGACAGCGCTTCGTTGCGGCGAAGGGCGGCCGCGGCGGCAAAGGCAACGCGCGTTTCGCCACCTCTACGCACCAGGCGCCCACCGAACACGAAGAAGGCAAGCCGGGCGAATTTTTCAAGCTAAAGCTGGAACTCAAGCTGCTGGCCGACGTGGGCTTAGTGGGCTTTCCGAACGCCGGCAAATCGACACTGATTTCGCGCGTGTCCGCCGCCAAGCCGAAGATCGCCGATTATCCCTTCACGACGCTGGTTCCGAATTTGGGCGTGGTGCAGGTAGCCGATCGCACCTTCGTCATGGCCGATGTTCCCGGCTTGATCGAAGGCGCGCATACCGGGCACGGGCTCGGCATTCAATTCCTGCGTCACATTGAGAGGACCAAGGTGCTGGTCCACATGGTGGATGTTTCCGACTTCACCGGCCGCGATCCGGGCCACGATTTCGACGTAATCATGGAAGAGCTGGCGCAATTCGGCCAGCATCTGCTCGACCGTCCGATGATTGTGGTGGCCAGCAAAACCGACGTTTGCCAGGACGAAAGCCGCATAGACGCAGTGAAAGAAAAGGCTGAGGAGCATTCCTTACCTTTCCTGACCATCTCCAGCGCGACCGGCGCCGGCATCGAAGAATTGAAGTACGCAATCGGCACGCGGTTATTCAGTCCAGTGCCCGAACCGGCTCTTTAGCCGCAACCATCCACGCCAGAATTTCATCAAGCCCGGTCTCCGTCTTTACCGAGCTTTCGAAAATGGGTATCCCGGGCTGTACCGCATCGATGTTCCGGTGCGCGGCCGCAGCATCGAATTCAACCGCTTCAGCCAAATCCATTTTCGTAAGGATCGCGGCATCAGCGGTGTGAAAGATGGACGGATACTTGAGGGGCTTGTCCTCTCCCTCGGTGACAGACAGCAGGACAGCGCGCGCTCTCTCGCCCAGGTCGTAGCTCGACGGACACACCAGGTTTCCGACATTCTCGATGAACAGGAAGTCTAACTCCGTCAGGTCCCAGCCCTCAAGAGCGCTGCTCACCATACTGGCATCCAGATGGCAGACCGTCCCGGTGCATATCTGCTTGACCGGAACCCGGCTGCGCGCGAGCCGCGCCGCATCATTGTCAGTGGCGAGATCGCCCACCAGTGCCGCCACGCGAAAGTCTGTTCGCAGACGCGACAAAATGCGCTCCAGAAAAGCCGTTTTGCCGGAGCCCGGGCTGGAAACCAGGCTAATGACGCAGACTCCCGCATCCTGAAAACGTTCGCGCAGCACTCGCGCCGCTGCGTCGTTCTTGGTCAGAACCTTTTGGCGGACTTCAACGAGGCGCGACTGGGTCATGTCTGCAACTCTAAAGCGGCCAGTTCGAGTTCCGCTCCGTTCACGACGCGGCAGGCCGGCGCTCCACACCTGGCGCATTGGAGGCACTGCAATGAAACCGGGTCGCCTTCCCCGCCGCACTTTGCGCAGTAGATGCGAATCGGAATCTCTTTAATAATCAGCGTCGAACCTTCGAGCAAGGTTCCCTCGCATGCCAATTCATAAGAAAACAGCAGAGCTTCCTTGACCACGCCCGAGAGTGGCCCGAGCTTCAGATGGATGGCGCATACGCGTCCCCCGCCCTGGCGCTGGACCTCCTCCTCGGCGCCCTCAATAATGCTCAGCGCGATCGAAAGCTCATGCACGTTGTTTCACTACATCGTGCTGATGCGGATGTATCGTTTCATGTCGGGGATGGCCGAGACCACCGCGACGACGGCCAGAAGCATGGCCAATCCACCTAGGAAATTTCTAAAGCTCATCGTTATACCTCCTGTAATTCTTTCTCGATCAAAGATTCCACCGTGGCCGCGGCTTCTTCGATTACGCCGCTGACAGTGGTTGTCAAACCCATCCGACCGTCTTCCCCGCCCAGATCCGCGGGTTCGCAGCCTACCAGGAGAATACGCCCCAAGCGGCCGCCCATCAATTTCGCCGCCCGCAATACTTGCACCGGGTCCATAACGTGCGGGTCCACCGTGGCTTCGCCGGCACTTCCGGCGTCGTCGAGATCCGGCTCGATGATGTAAAGCGTGCCGGGCTCGCCGCCGCGCGAAACCGCGTCAACGAGAATCGTCAGTTCGGGAGCGTCAAGCAATGCATAGGTTAAATCGAGACCGCGGATCCCAAAATCCATTACCCGGACATCCTGTGACTGGATGCGCGGCGCCAGAACTTTAGCAACTTCGCAGCCGAACGCGTCGTCGCCCTGGAAGATGTTGCCGATGCACGCGACAAGAATGCTCACAGCAATTCCACCTCCTCGGGTCCGAAGAAGAAGCGATGGCCGATCTGCCGGGCAACACCGAAATCCCGGCCCGGATCATCCGCCACGGTCACCGCCAAGTGAATATTGTCCTCGAAATCCCGCTCCACTGATTCGACAATCGCAATCTTCCCGTCGAGCGCTATATCGAAAATATCGGCCTTCTTACGCGGATGCAGGCGAACCCGGTCACCTTCGCGAAACTGCAGTTTCGAAGCATTGCGCAAACCGCGAATCGCCCCGTGCATTTTCGCGAATGCCTCGGGAGGCAGCGCTTCGGTGCGATCTAAAATCGCGCGCGCCCGGTCGTCCCCGGCTCGAACTTCCTGCTTCTCCTCTTCGCTCAGCGTGAGCACGCGGAGCGTGAGGATTTCGTCGATCTCGGTGCCATCGAAAAAATCGCCGGCGCTTTCCGGCGCGATCTGCGGGTAATCATAAAGGATAATGGGCGACGACAGCATCAGGCTGCGTTCGCCTTCGCGGCCCGCAAGCACGGGCCAGGTCGCAATGTTACTGCACGCGGCAGCAGCGGCGCGATACTCTTCGGGCGGATCCAGAAGCGACACAAACGCCCCATCGTATACCGCAAGCAGCGTATGCGCCGCCAGCATCGAGGAGTCTGTTTCGCGCCCCTCACTCAAATTCAAGATCCGCACGGTAAACCTAAAGGCTCGTTCGCCAGCCGCGACGGACTCAAATTCCACCGCCCCATCCATCGGCGGAAAGGTAAAGGCGTGACGCTCGGGCAGAGTCGCGAGCCTCAATCCGGGGAACGCGACGTCACGCTCACTCTCGCCCTGAAGAAACCGCACCTTCACATCCATGGCCGTCTGTCCGTCACCTTCCACCAGGCATTCGGTCTGCATCATGGTGCGGTCGGAGCCGCCCACCGGACCGATCGTTCCAAAGTGCCAGCGCTGCTGATTTTTAACGGAGGACTTGCGATAGGGATACAGCAGGAAGCCTTCATACAACACTGCGTTCGCGATCCTTTCGAGCGGTTCGAAATTCAGGACGCAGCCTCCTTTTCAAGCGGCAGAAGGCTTTCTATAGCCTCTTCCCAGGTTGCGATGCCGCGGCGTCTCTTGTATTCGTAAAGGCGTTCAAATGCGTCACGGCGCAAGCGCAGCCAAGCGCTGTTGGGATAGTAATGGTCCATCATTTCGCGCCAGATCTTGGAGGGAAGACGAAATCTCGCCTCTTTGTTCCAATCGATCTGATCGATCTGCAGCGTGCCATCTGCCGTCTCGTAAAAAATCGTCCCGCTGAACTGGAAACACAGCGGTACATCTTCCGCCTGGATCGCATGGAAATACTTTGCCGCCCCTACGTTGAAATCAAACGTGCATGGCACGCCAAGCTCACAAGCGACGGTGCCGGAAAACGAAGGAACCGTGACGCTAGCATGCGTCCAAAGCAGCGACCGCAAGGTCTGGCTCCAGCGGTCCGGCTCTCCAAAGAGGTCCCGCAGGTTTTCCCGCTCGCCGGCCTGGTAGTGCCGCCGCGATGCTTCGATCAGGATCTGGCAGCGCAGCGCGACACTCTGAATAGCATGGCTCGCATTCGGGTTGACCACGCGCAGGCGGAAGGCGATGGTGGGCGCGGCGGCAAACGGAATCGCTTCCGCGCTTTCAACGCTGAACGTCAAACCGGGCATGCGTTCCCTTTCTCGCGCAATTGGTCAAAGAACTGCGCGATTTCCCCCCAGACCTTTGTGCCCCCCGAAAGGCCACGCCAGTGTAACCGGATTAAGCCCACTAGTTTGTAGCACTCGTCAATCGGAACCAGGAAATACTCACGGAGAGTGCCCACCCGGTTCACCAGTAGCGCTTCCACATCCGGCTGCAAGCCATCAAGTTCTGGATTAGCAGCGCGGATTTCCTCCCATGCATCGAGACACAACAACGATTCCGCCGCTCCGGCGGGACCGGGATAGAGCGCAACTGTCTTTTTCGCGGGAGTGCTGTAAGAGAAAAACGCCAGCGAAATAGGAATCATCAGGTCGTCCCATTGCGCGTCGCTCATCTGGAAATTCGGGAGAGCAATCACGCGCCGCGGAATCTGCCGGTATACCGTTGCGTAGAGAATCGCACAGGAATCGCAGGCGCACCGGATGCGGCGCGAAGCCGGATCGAAAGTATGCCGATGCTCCGCGGCCAATGCCATGCCGCACGTGTCGCAGCGCTCTTCCGGCTCGCGCGACCGGACGAATTTGCGGAGCGCGGCGATCGAGGCATGCGCCATATCAGGCCCCCTTGGGCACGGCCGTTTCAAGTGCGGATAGTGGGACGAAAGCATTCGCTGGAACACCTTCCTCGACCACGATTTCCGCTGCATCGGGTATTGCTTCCCACAACGCTGCCTCTACGGATTCCTTTAATCCGCGCGCATTCCCCATGAGCCGTACTCGCACGGCTCCTTCGAAAACACCCATCAATTCAACCTGGCCGTGCATTTTGCCCAGCGCTTGTTGGACCCTTGTCTCCATATCGTCGGGGTGCAATCCATGGAGCACCAGCAGGCTCGCCACCAGACTATCTCCAGCGAAGCGCCGGATCGCCGCCTTACCGGATTCGCCCGTGTCGAACACAATTTCCATCATGCGCTCCAAGCCCGCTCCATGGAGTTCCATAATTGCCTCCATGAGCGCTTGCGCGGTTTCGCGGGTTTCGCGGTCGGGAATATCCCCGAGCCGACGCACCAGGTCTTCGATGCGCCGTACGCGTTCCTCGTCGACTTTTGCCATGGGGCTCAGTGCGCCTGTACACCGAACATGGGAGAGTGGCGGACATCGAGTGTCTTCCCTTTGCCCAGGTACATATGAACACCGCACGGCAAACAGGGATCGAAACTACGAACCGCCCGCATGATGTC
>DATHIZ010000343.1:0-5322 GCA_035316385.1 Bryobacteraceae bacterium
GCAAGTGGAGATCTACCCGAGCCGGCGAAGTCATAACAGAATAGCCGCTGGTCGCGCTTCAGCACCTGTGTTTGCGGATACCAGGTATTGACGCTGCCGCCCAGCCCATGCACCAAAATGAGCGCTTCTCCTTTTCCGGCCAACTCTTCCAGGAATAGCTTCCGGGTTGTTGCGTCACTCATATGTTTGCCTTGTAGTTCCCCTACGAACTAATTTCGGTGCTACCCTACCGGAGGGTAATATACTAGCTCTCGAAAACTAGTCAAGGAGTTTCTAGGCTTTGCGAGTGAGCCAAGCGCGATGCGGTACTCATCAACCGTTTATCCGGAAGTGAAAATGTGGGTGAACGAGATGGGATTTCCCGTAAGCGTCATTTTGTAGTTTATACGTGTTGATGCCTTGTCTACGAGACGCTATTTTGAGGCAAGCTCCCCCGAGGCGTTGTTCGCGCTAACCGCCCCCCGACGCGCCAGGTTAGACTAACAATCTACTTTGTTTTCCAAAGAGGATACGCCTATGTTCGTACGATTTGCCAGACTTGCCGGAGCGCTGGCGGCGGGCTTGTTTGCGGTTGGTGCGGCGGCACAGCAGCCGAAGCAGTTCACCGCTGCTGACTATGCGCACTCAGAGAAGTTTCTGGGCCCTACCTTGAACCCCCTGGTTTACCACAGTGTGGAGCGACCCACTTGGTTAGAGGACGGGCGGTTCTGGTACCGGGATGTTTCAGCGGAGGGGACACAGTTTGTGGTGGTAAATCCGGCGGCAGGCGTTAAGGGACCAGCGTTCGACCACGCCAAGCTGGCGGTGGGACTGGCGGAGGCGACGGGCAAACCGGTGAACGCGCACAAGTTGGCCATCACGGGTCTTGAGCTGGCGGATGGCGATAAGACCGTCACCGTAACAGTGGCGCGCAGCCGCTACAAGTGCGACCTGAGCGGGGCCGGAACCTGCGTTGCCGTGAAAGGCGGTGCTCCTGCTGCGCCCGGCGTGGGACGCGGAGGCCGGCCGGAAGCCGTGACGTCTCCAGACAAGTCTAAAGCTGCATTCATCCGCAACTGGAACCTTTGGATTCGCGATGTGGCTACGGGGAATGAGACGCAACTCACCACGGACGGAGTGGAGAATTACGGGTACGCGACCGACAACGCCGGCTGGACGCATAGTAACCGGGCGATCCTGGCATGGTCCGCCGATTCCAAGAAGATTGCGACCTTCCAGCAGGACCAGCGCAAGACGGGCGAGATGTACCTGGTGCCGGTGGTGGTGGGACATCCGAAGCTGCAAGTGCTGAAGTATCCGTTGACCGGGGATGAGAATGTAACGATGATCGAACGGGTCATCATCGACGTCGATTCGCGAAAAGTGCTCCGGTTGAAGGCGCCTCCGGATCAGCACCGTTCGACGCTGTGCGATGACGTGGCCTGCGGCGAGGGTTGGCCCGACACGCAGTGGAGCGGAGACGGCAAGACGCTGGCGTTCGTTTCGACCTCACGCGATCACAAGCAGGAGTGGTTCAAGATAGCCGATGCGACGACCGGCGATGTCCGCGAGGTAATGAGCGAAACCGTGGCGACGTTCTACGAGAGCGGCAACGGCAGAGTGAACTGGAAGTACTTGCCTGAATCGAACGAACTGCTCTGGTTCAGCGAGCGCGATAACTGGGGTCAACTTTACTTATATGACCTGACCAGCGGGAAGCTAAAGAGCCAAGTGACTCATGGCGACGGCAACGTGACCGAGGTGCTGCGGGTAGACCAAAAGACGCGCACGCTGTGGTTCGTGGGTGTAGGTAAAGAGCAAGGGCGGGACCCATACTACCGGCAGTTCTACAAAATCGGCCTGGACGGGAAGGGATTGACGCTGCTTTCGCCGGAGAATGCGGACCACACGATCACGCTTTCGCAGGATGGGAAGTATTTTGTGGACGCCCATTCAACGCCGGAAGCACCTGGAGCCGCAGTGGTGCGGGCGGCGGCGGACGGGAAGGTGGTGCTGCCGGTGGCGACGACGGACATTTCGAAATTAGCGGCCGCAGGGTGGGTGCCCGACGTTCCATTTACGGTGAAGGGCCGCGACGGGAGCACGGACCTGTACGGCATGCTGTGGAAGCCGGCGACGTTCGATGCGGCGAAGAAATATCCCATCATCAACTACGTTTATCCGGGGCCGCAGACAGGCTCCTGCGGGAATCGCAGCTTTGCGGCCACGCGCGGAGACAGGCAGGCGCTGGCGGAGCTGGGGTTCATTGTGGTGTGTATCGACGGAATGGGAACGCCCGGGCGCACGAAGAAATTTCACGAAGCGTACTTTGGCGATCTCGGCGATAACACGATTCCGGACCAGGTAGCGGGCATGCAGCAGCTGGCGGCGAAGTATCCTTGGATCGATCTTCAGCAAGCGGGCATCTGGGGGCATTCGGGTGGCGGCAACGCGACGGCGGCGGCGATGTTCCACTATCCTGATTTTTTCAAGGTGGGGATTGCGGAGAGCGGCAATCACGACAACCGCGTGTATGAGGACGACTGGGCGGAGAAGTGGAGCGGGCTGGTGGTGAAGAACGCCGACGGCACGTCCAACTACGATTCGCAGGCGAATCAGAACTACGCCAAAAACCTTAAAGGGCGCCTGCTTTTGATGCACGGCACCATGGACGACAACGTTCCGCCGAACGAGACGCTGCTGCTTGTGGACGCGTTGATCAAGGCAAATAAAGATTTCGACCTCATCATGATTCCGAACGTTCCGCATGGCTATGGCGTGGCCGGGCCGTATGCGATGCGGCGGCGCTGGGATTATTTCGTTCGCTACTTGCAAGGCGGGGAGCCGCCGAAGGAATACCAGATGAAGCCGCAAGCGCCAAATCCGGAGGCGGCCGGGACGGAGGATTGATGGGTTGGGGGATGCAGTTGGCGAGTTTTCCCCTATTTCGTGAAAAGTCTGTTACGCTGAAGTGGACCTCAATGTGGGGGCGCAACGGCTTCGACGGGATTGAATCGTTGTGTGAAGGCGTGTCGGGTTCCGAGCTCCCGTAAAACGATCGGAAAACAACAACTGCCAACAATCAGCAGTTTGCTTACGCTGCTTAAGTAATTAAGTAGCCGCTTCGGCCAATGAGTCTGCGCGTTGGCTAGTAAGCGTCATTTTGCAGAATAGGCGTCAGACTTCGGTCCGGAGTCATGTGCCGAGATTAATCGGACTAGGCGGTTGTCGCTCTGCTGGTTCTTTAGGCAGCCGCTGAAACTATAGAACCGGATACACACGTAGGCTTTACATGGCGGGCTTTTTCGGACGCGGGTTCAACTCCCGCCGCCTCCACCAAACATTCCCATAGAAAAGAAAGAACTTAGCAAACCAGCCAAACTCTTGTACACAATTTGTACACAGGTTGCGTTGAGAGCTGCGATGATCAGATCATCACAGCATGACCTACGTCTATGCCCGGCACCGCCTCAGGATGCCCCCATGGGGATAAGCCGTCCTTTCGTCGCTGCAAGTGCCCAAAGTGGATCTACCGTGACCGTGAGCGAATCAGCGCCAAAACCCGCTCATGGGAAAAGGCTGAGGCTTTCGCTAAAAGGCTGGATGAGGGCGATCCCTTTGAGGACGTCATACCCAACGACGACCGGGTGACCATAGCCTCCGCCGTAGACTCCTACCTCGACAATGCAGTGGCCGGAGGTGGAGGAGGCGAGACTCAAAACAAAAAGATCCGCACCTTCAGGGGGCCGATTTCGGCGAAAATTGCGGAGACGAAAGAGAAGAACGCGAAGCACTCCCCTGCCCTACTCGTCTGGTCTACCGGGCGCGGCCTAAAACACATCGAAGAAATCACCCTGGCGCACATGGTCCAATGGCGGGCAACCTGGGTAGGCACCTCAATCACGAGGTCCAAGCGACAAGGAATGGTTTGCGGGTTCTTTTATTTTTGCATCCGGATGGGATGGATCGTCGTTAATTCGATGATGGGGGTTGGCTCGATAACCATCAAGACTCCCCCAACCGGCTACTTTCCACGGAAGAGTTTGCAGCGTTCCTTGCAAAAATCGAATCGCATACTGATCGCCGGTGGCCGGAGTCCGATCGCATCCGGCTGAAGACTCTCACGCTCCTCATGCGCTGGGCCGGTCTAGCCATAAGGGACGCTTGCACGCTGAAACGGGAACGACTCGGGGCGGACAATAGCGTGTTCCTGTACCGGGCAAAAACGGGTCACCCAGTTCGAGTTCTTCTCCCGCCCGAAGTTGCTGAGGCCCTGCGCAACGCCCCCCCAGGTCATGCATCACATCCGGACTACTTTTTTTGGTCGGATAACGGTCTCCCTAAATCTGCGGTGGCCGACTGGCAACGGGTTTACCGGAGAGTGTTCGCGACGATGAATTTGCCCATCGACCCTGAGACTGGAAAAACGAAGAGGGCACACCCCCACATGTTTCTGGATACTTTTGCCATTGAGATGCTGCTCAGCGGTGCCAGCTTGGATCAGGTTGCCATGCTGCTTGGCCACAAATCGGTCAAGACGACCGAGAGGTCCTATATGCCTTGGGTCCGCGCGCGGCAAGAAATGCTGCATGCGACCGTAAAGAGGGCCTGGGCAGTTTGATTGCGGTGCGCTCCTGATACACCCGGTCGAGAGTCGATTGGGGTATCCGGAGCGTAGTGTAGCCTCTCTTACGAGAAGTCTCGGGTCGAGCGATGCGGAGTACGCCGGGCTCATCCTCAAAGATATCCCGGATAAGATCAGTTCCCACGTGCCACATTTCAGCGACTTCCGCCACGCTGTAGTGCTTTTCGGTAGCGGATGTCGCCTGGGCGATAGGTGTCACATAGAGTGATACCTAGGTCCACGGAAATTCCCGGAATTATTTTGGGTGTTTTAGGCCGGTACCGAACAGCGGGGGAATTATCAGAATCGGCCTGTATAATAATGACCCGGTGCTGCCGCCGAGTCGCCTCAAAGCAATACTCCACTGGAGGTACTCCAGCTTTGCGATCTCCATTTTCGTCAGCGGCGTTTTCGGCCTTCCATTCGCCAATCAATTTGTACTTTCTTATGTCTTTTTGGTTCTGACGCTGTTCATTGCCGCTGGGTCGTGGCTCACCTCCGACTTTGTTGTTCGCAAACGGCAAACAACCGGGCTTTTGCACTTACCAAGAGGGGGCCACGTAGTCACATGGAACAAGACTTTCAGACTATGGCAATTGGATCCTATCGTCACTCTTGTCCAAGACAGCAAACAGTCTGAACTGAGCAAAAGAAGAAGCCCCCCTATAATTGCTCCAGCGTCGAACTGACTTTTGAGCGAGCTGTTCGGCAGCCGAATC
>DATHIZ010000344.1:0-13589 GCA_035316385.1 Bryobacteraceae bacterium
CCCACCCCTATCTTACATCCTCCCGCCCGGAGACTTCATTGGAGGAAGTTCTGCAGGGCGATAGCGCTGGTCCAGACGCTCTCCAGTGTCCGGATGTACGCGACTCGAAGCTGAAACAGCGTCCTCTGCGAGACGATCACCTGTGGATAGGCGGCGCCCATAGCGCGGTATTTCACGAGGTAGAGCTGATATGCCTTCTCTGCCCGCGGGATGATTTCCTTCTTATAACGGTCAGCCCGCTCGCGATCGGCCACATAACTCTGCAGCAGCGGCTGCGCGTTTTGCTGTAGCGAAAGCAGCACGCGGTCGATTTCACTGGTTGCACGTTCCACATCGGTCCGCGCGACCTGGATGTTCCCTTGGTTGCGATTGAAGATGGGAAGCGTAACTCCAGCCGAGACAAAGCCCTGCACGCCCACGCGTGCTCCGGCCGTATTCAGCGGCTCATTATTCTGTTGCAATCCGGCGCGCAGGGTAAGGTCGGGCACCACCTCCCGCCTGGCGCTGCTCAGTTGCATGCGCGCCTGCTCTACATTCTGGCGGGCCCGTGCAACAGAAGGACTGTCTTTGATAATGCGGGCCAGCAGATCGTTTTCTTCCATGGCGGGCGGATTTTCCAAATCGCCAGTCAATTCGGTTAGCGGCAAGTCGGGTTTGGTCGCGGCACTGGCCAGAGCGCGGAAGGAATGAAGCAAAGCTTGCTGCGCAATCGAGTAATCCACTTTGGCCTGTTCTGCTTCCACTTCCGCCTGCAGAACATCCGGCGCGTCGGCTTGGCCCACGTTCGCCAGCTGGTGCGCGGTCTCGACTGTATCCGCGGCGAGGCTGAGTAAGTTCTTGCGCACTTTCACAATCTCTTGCGCGGCCAGCGTCGAATAGAAATTCTGGCCGACGTCGCTCAACACCCGATAGCGTTGCTCGGTGACACCGATCTCGGCCGATTTCCCCTGCTGTTCAAACACCTGCCGGCGAAGCCGCAGTTTGCCGCCCAAGATGAAGTTCTGTTCAATGAAAGCGCCTTCTTCCCCGCCCTGGAAAGATCCTCCGCGAATCTGTTCTCCCTGATAGCCGATGGACGGATTGGGAAGCAGACCGGCCTGTGTTGCCTGGCCCGCCGATCGCTGAATCATGGCATTGGCCTGTTTCAACGCGGGGCTGTTCTGCACGGCCCATTGCTCGAAGTCGGCCAAGCGTAAGGCTTTGCCCTGCGCCGCGGTTTGCCCCATGACGCTGGCGGGCAGACATCCCAGAAATATCGCGGCGATGGAAGCAGCGGAATTTCGTGTCATTTCGCGGCTCCGCTCTGGCGTAGTTGGGCCATCACCTCGTCGTACTTTTCGGGCGGGAGCACGCGCACGAAGCTCATCATGCCCTGCATAAAGCCGCTCCATCCTGGACGCAGCCCGTGGTTCTGAGGCTTCTTCACCTCATCATCCATCTGCATCATGGCGCCCTCCATGTAGGCGTCTTGCGGAAATCCGGGAACGCTGTTGGCATTCGGGCTCACGTCGCTCCCCATCTGCATGCCTCCATGCTGCATGCCCTCGTGCTGCATGCCTGGCATGGCCGCCATGGCTTTCTCCTGCGACAGAGGTGTGTTGCCGGTCGCTTGATCGTTCGTCGAACCAACGCCTAACCCGCGGCCTAAACTCGGGCCGTAGTCTTCTCCACCCGGGGCGCCAGGCGAACCCCTGAGCATGCCCATGCCTTCTTCCATGCCGACACCGGCCGGCATGCCAGTGCCTAGCCGGGTCATCGGTCCAACGTTCGAAGACATTTGATTCATCATGTGGTGGGGCAGATGGCAGTGGATCATCCAATCTCCTGGATTGTTCGCCATGAACTCCACGTCTCGAGATTGCGCCACGCCCACCAGCACGGTGTTGCCCGGATACCAGGCCGCTTCCGGAATGCGGCCGCCCTCCGTGCCGGTTACGTAAAAGGTGTGCCCGTGCAAGTGAATCGGATGATGGTCCATCCCGAGATTAATCATGCGAATCCGCACGCGATCGCCCTGACGAACGATGAGAGGCGTCGAGGCGGGACCCGATTTTCCATTGAACGTCAACCAGTTGAATTCCATGCTCATCGTGTTCGGAACGGTGTTGTTGGGCAGCACCGCGTACTCTTGCAAGGAAACAACAAAGTCTTTGTCTACTCGCGGGGTATGGGCCACTTTGGGATGCATGATGAAGGCTCCCAGCATGCCCATCATTTCCTGCATCGCCATGTGCGAGTGGTAAAAGAAGGTTCCCGTCTGGTTCAGCGTGAATTCGTAGACAAAGCGGCCGCCCGGCTTCACGGGATCCTGACTGATGCCGGGGCCGCCGTCCATGTTGTGCGGAATTTCGAAGCCATGCCAGTGCATTGACGTGGGCTCCGGCAAATGATTGTCGAATAAGATGCGCACCCGGTCGCCCTGCGTGATCTGAATGGTAGGCCCCGGCGCGCTTCCGTTGAAGCCCCAGGCATCGATGATTTTTCCCGGTGCAATTTGCTGCCTAACCGGTTCAGCAATCAAGTTGAATACTTTCACGCCGTTATCGAGCGTAAACGGCAAGTCGGCCAGATCGGGCGACTGCACTGGAATCCTCTCTATCGCCTGGGATTGCTGAGCAAAGCCAAGCTTCGAAGCGGCAGCCGCCGCCCCTAAACCAAATACGCTGCGCAAAAAATTGCGTCGACGGTTCATCCTTGTTCTTCCTTTCTTCCTGGTTCTCTACTGGCCGGACGGCCTTTGTAAGAAAGGGAAAGTCAGATGCGGAGGATGGAAATGGAAGAGCGGAGACTTAGGCCGGGGCGGTCAGCGGACGCAGCGGGCGCGAGACGTGCGTGGAAATCGAGCACCGGAAGCAGCACGCCGCCGCAGTGATCCAGTATGGCTGCGGGCAGAACGACACTAGCGGCACTGCTTGCCTCCGTGCTCGCCGGGCTGAAGGCAGGCGAATTGGGAGGGCACGGCTTTTCGGAGTTTTGACTTTTTTGATCGCCAGGATGCGGACAGCAGGAGTGCTCGCCGCCATGGGCGCTCTGGATGGTAGCTGCGTGAGGAGCGGCCTGCAGTGAACAGACAGCCAGACATTGTGCGTGAAGGATCGATGCGAGCATCGTCACGATGGTCAAGCACTGGATCAGCAATCTGCTCATCTAGTTCGTATCCTAGCGCGAATAGCGCGCGAACAAATCCAGGAGCTCTTCATACATGGCATCGGCGTCCGCCGGCTTGCCTTTGATCGCGGCCGTAGCACAATGCCGCAGGTGGTTCCGTAAGAGATTTTGACCGACGCCCTGCAACGCTTGCTGGACCGAGGAAATCTGCACCAGGATATCGGCGCAGTAGCGATCCTCCTCCACCATCTTGTGGAGTCCGCGGACCTGTCCTTCAATCCGCTTGAGGCGCTTCAGGTTTGAGGTTTTGATGTCGGGCTCAACCGCGACGGCGTGACGGGGCACTAGCCAATAATAACACGATACCCCATACCCCTATTTGAGAATCCTGAGGGAGCAACGGGCTGCACGCAGCGCAGCGCCGGCTTAGGTCCAAGTGCCGCTTACTTAGGGCGTTCGTGAGTAATGGAACATCGTGGGCGCTCACGCTTCCGGCTCTGATTCGGTATTCGGACTTTCGAAAAATGAAGCTAACTATGGCTGCGATTTTTCGACCGGTCAGGTTTCGAAAGCCGCATCCGCTGGGCTGGCAGTATCGAGGCTGCGGCTGCCGTACTATTGTGACCAATCGAGATTTGCATTAGTCGCTGCTCCGGAAGAAGCTGCCTAGGTTGCCGCTGGCGATGGCGCCGAGGGGATTCATCTCGTCTCCGGAGTGCCGGTGTTCCGAGGGAGCCAGTTCGTGCCGCAGCCGTTCGAGGGTCATGCTCTGGAGGATCACACGGCCGGGACCGGTCAACGTTGTCAGGAACAGCCCTTCGCCGCCGAAGATCGCCGTGCGAATGCTGCCCACCATTTGGATGTCGTAATTTACGCTGGGCTCAAACGCCACCAGATGCCCGGTCTGCACCTGCAGCATCTCGCCGGGAGCTAAGGTGAAGTCGACGTGGTCGCCGCCGGCGTGGACGAACACCAAGCCTGGCCCTGTGAGCTTTTGCAGAATGAAGCCTTCGCCGCCAAGCAAGCCAGCGCCCAACCTTCTCACCATGGCGATGTCAAGGGTGACCGAGCTTTGCGCGAAGAGAAAGCCGTCGCGCTGCACCATGATCGTTTGGCCCGGTGTCAATTCGAACACCTGAATCTTGCCTGGGTAGTGGCCGGCGAAACCCACCTGCCCCGCTCCCAGGTCGGTTTTGAAATAGGTGAAAAACAGCGATTCCCCCATCAGCTTGCGCTTTATGGCGCCCAGAATCTTGTCGCCAATACTCTGACCCGACATGCGCGTGGCCCATTCGACGTTGGCCGTTTTATAGATCATTTTGCCGGCTTCAGCGAAAATCTCCTGGCCCGGCTGCAGATGCACGCGAGCTATCTGTAGATTGTGGCCTTCGATATCGTATTTCAGCGGCAAAGCGGAGGGCGCCATCGGATACGGCGCGCTCGAAACCGCGTCGCCCATGGGCTGTCCGCAATTGACGCAAAACCGAGAAGCATCGGGTACCTGAGTGCCGCAGTTCGTGCAAAATGCCATGATGAACGATCCTGGTACTGGGAATGTTTTAGTGCTTTCCCTATGCTACGAAAACGGAACTTCGGGCGTTCAGTGTGTGAATCGTCCTCAGCCTTTGACGAAGTCGAGCGAGGCCGAGTTCATGCAGTAACGCAGGCCGGTGGGGCGGGGACCATCTTCGAACACATGCCCGAGATGAGCTTCGCACTTGGCACAGCGCACTTCGGTCCGGTCCATCCCCAGGGAACCATCGAGGGCCGTCTGTACATTCTCTTTGGCAAGCGGCTGATAGAAACTGGGCCATCCGGTACCCGACTCGAACTTGGTTTCGGACGAGAACAAGGCGTTCCCGCAACAAATGCAGCGGTAGATGCCGTGCTCGTGATTATTCCAATACTTTCCGGTGAACGGCCGCTCAGTCCCGGCGTGGCGCGCCACCTCAAACTGTTCCGGGTTCAATTGCTTCTTCCACTCCGCGTCCGATTTTTGCACCTTCTCCACCTCTATCACTCCTTTTCGCTGGCCTGCATCCGTAAAATCGACGAGCTTCACCTCTTTGCCGCGCTTACCGGCAAAGCCGAGAGCCGCCGTTGAGAAGCCGCCCGCGAGCGCTATTCCAACACCAGCCGTCGAGAAGAAACTGCGCTTCAAAAACGTTCTACGTTGCATATCTACATGGTAGTTCGAAAGAAAGGCTAATAAGTTACGCTGCTACCTGAAACAGTCACCTCATAGAGGCTGGTGTCCTTGTATGGGCCTGGAAAATCCCCCAAATACTTCAACTCATCGCCATCCGCCATTAGTTTCCGGAGCAGCCAGTCCTCAGGGTAACCGGGCGTGCCCAGAACCAGGAACTTGCGGTGTAACTGAATAAACTGCCGGAAAGGCTCCACTCCGGCGCGAATCGGAAAATACCGCTTCAAGACGGGGATGCCTTCAAAAATGGTGGCGTGCGCGTATTGAATCGCAAATTGCGTATCCGTCAGATAATACAAGCGCGCGGCGAGGCCGGGGCTGGCGTACTTGTCCATCTCCAGAAAGGTCAGCCCGCTGGCCGCCACCAACGGTAACTCCGGCTCGACCGCGTCAATAGGAGCCGTAGCGGAAGCAGAGTGGCGGTGAAGAAGCTGCGCCGCCGTGGAAAGCACGTTTTCGGCGGGAATGTATAAGAGCAATACGCAACCGGCCGCGACAGCCGCGAGCCGGCTTACATTCGTATAGGCCGCGATGAAAAAGACCATGCCTAAAGCGAGTCCGAAGGCTGCGGGAGATCCGTAACGGTCGAAAAAGGCGCCGTGCGAGCGCATCAGGACCAGGTTAATCACGGCCGGGATGGCAAGCGCTCCGAGAATAAAGGCAGTCTCCCATCCACGTGGCAGGACTTTATCGGGAATAGTGGACCGCTCCCGCCGGAAGGCAATGAGCAGCGCGGCGCACAAAGCAATCAGCAGCACCGGGCCTTCCGGCTTAATGTTGACGAAATAAAAACTGGCAATCCGGTGCAGCGATGCTTGGAAGGCTACCGGAAATACGCTGCCCTCAAAACGAGCCACTAACGGGATGTAAATAAATGGGAAAAAAGCGGGGATCACCAGGGCGGTCCATAGGCTCCAATCCGGTTTGCGGCGGCGATACAAGCGCACTAACTCGGCAAAGCCGAAGGGCGCCAGGTAAAACACGGCAAAGAGGTGGCTGAGCATCATGCCGAGTACCGCGGCGCCCAGCAGAGCGGTTGACCTGGCGCGGCGGGCCGGCTGCACGGCATTCTGGTAAGCCAGCGCGGCCATGCCGAAAAATCCGATGATCAAGCCATAAGGCCGCGCTTCGGCCGCGTAGTTAAAAAAAGGCGTGGACCAGAATGCCAGCATGGCGAGCAACCCATAGGACGGCCGCAAACGCCGGGCCACCCAAACATACAGGCAAAGGCTGCCGGCCAAAAAAGCCAGGATGGAAGGAAGCCGGACCGCGTAGGGGTGATCGCCCAGGAGCGCCAGAGAGCCGCGCGTGGCGAGGTATAGCAGCGGAGGATTCAGGTCGAGATGAATCTCCTCCCAAAGCCGGCCAAGCGAGGGTGCCTGCGCGATGTAGTAGGTAAATAGCTCGTCGTGCCACAACTGGCGCATCGCCATTACGGCGGTCACCAAAAGGTAGAAAGCGACCAGCCCCAGCAATGCCAGTTTGGTAAGAAAAGAAGGAACTTCGACACTTTCCAAGCGGTTCCGGCCCCGCTCCAGGGTCCGCATGAACCCCTGAACTCTTTCGTCCGTTTCACTTTCCATGGGCAACCTTGCAATGGTAGCGGACTTCCCCTAACCTGAAAGCATGCCGATTTTCGAATACGCTTGCGACGATTGCGGAACCAAATTCGAGAAGCTAGTTCGCCGAAGCGCCGAAGCCAATGCCGTGACCTGCCCCTCGTGTGGACAAGATCACTTAACGACGCAATACTCGACGTTCGCCGCCAGGGCGGGAAGCGCTAAGAGCAGCAGCCCCGAAGCAGGCGGCGGTTGTGGCGCCGGCGCCTGCCAGGGCGGCATGTGCGGAATGAATATGAACTAGGCGAGCCTCAGAGTTCACTACCCGCTTGCGGGAAATAAGAGCAAGCTTTGTGAATGGCTTCCAGCATGCCTGGAAGGGAGCGCGGCTTTGTAATAAACTCCGAAGCCCCGAGCGCCAGGGAGTTCCGTCTGTCCGCAAGGTGAGCGGACGACGTAAATACCACAACGGGCAGTGATCGCAAACCGTCGCTCTTCCGTATCTCCGCCAGAATCTCTAAACCGGTTCTGCGCGGCAGGTTTAAATCCAGCAGAACCAGATCCGGGCGCGGCGCACCCCGGTGTTTTCCAGTCTGTTTCAGGAAAGCTATCGCTTCCTCACCGTCCCCGACGCGCCACAACCGCACCGGAACTTTGGACTCGCTCAGCACGGTTTCTAGCAGAAAAGCCGTGATATCTTCGTCCTCTACGTGCAACAGAACACGGTCACGCATTGTATTGTTTGGTCTCCGACAACCTTTCCTGAAGAAAATTTCAGCTCTGCTGAACACACTATATTCGCTTTATCGTCAGCAATGTAACTAGATCTTTATAGGTTTCGATGAATTCCGCAAAGGAAGAATACTGGAATATAAACAGTAAGATGAATTACTCTTAGAAAACGCTCCTGCGGAAATTGCTTATTTTGCGCCTTGACTTTCGGCCTTTATTCGCCAACACTAGGTACAGAGGAGACCTTGCAAATGGCGCTTACCAGGCGGCAAAAAGAAGTGATGGATTTTCTCTCCCACTTCATCCAGCAAAACGGCTACAGCCCTAGCTACGAAGAGATTGCCGCGGGTTTGCGCCTGGCATCGCTGGCGACTGTACACAAACACATTCAAGCCCTGGAAGCGAAGCAGTACTTGCGCAGGAGCTACAATCACAGCCGCTCACTGGAAGTGGGTGATCGCTTTTTTGCCGAAGAAAAGTCACGCGTTCAGCAACAACCGGACCAGGCGGCCGTTCCCTTGTTGGGGCGCATCGCAGCCGGCGTCCCGGTGGAAGCGATCGCGAATCCCGAACCGCTGCACTTTTCCGATTTCACCGGAAACGAAAGCACCTTCGCGTTGCAAGTTCGCGGCGAATCGATGATTGAAGACCATATTTGCAGCGGCGACTTTGTCTTGGCGGAAAAAACCGACACAGTGCACAACGGCGACATCGTGGTGGCGCTGGTAGATGGAACGGAAGCCACGCTGAAACGCTACTACCTGGAACTGGACGGGCGAGTCCGTTTGCAGCCGGCAAATTCGGCCATGAGTCCCCTGTTTGTAGATCCCGCCAGCCTTCAGATTCAAGGCCGGGTGCTCGCCGTCCTGCGAAAATATTAGGGGCGTCCGGTCACCTCCAGCGGGTTTAGAATGCTAAACTTCGGTCAGTGGCGGACAATGGCACAGAGCAAACAGCTTCTACCCCGAGTCTGGGACGAAGGCTGATTTTCTGGGATTTTCCCAGGGCTTCGTGGCAGTATGATGTGGTTGTTGCGCTCATTCTGATCTTCATTTTCGCGGCTCCGCGCGAACTTTTCCAAGACCAGCCTAAAGCATCCGGCATTGTCCTGATGTCATCTCTCCACGGCGCCAACCGCATTTTTATTGAGACAGCCTTACTCGGCGGCGTACCCGAGGAACAGCGCATGCAACGCGCGGAAGCCCTCATACGCCGGCGTACCGGGAAGAACTGGCGTGTAGAGCGCTTAGAACCTATTCGCGACCAGGCGGAGCAGGAAGTCAAAGGCTTCATTGCGTACACCGCCCAGCAGAAATAACGGTCTTTCCACTTTGAACATGAAACACCTGTTAACAGCGTGCTGCTTCCTCTTCTCGCTTGTTTTTCCGGCGGCTGTTTGGAGCGCGGAGAGCGCCGCGGACATCCTGGAACGGATGGACCAAGCCGCTCCTGGATTTCAAGCCATGTCGGCGAATGTGCGGATGACGACCTATGTCTCCGTCATCAGCGACAAAACCGTGGAAGACGGCACACTCCTCATGCAGAGGCTGAAGAAGAACGGAACAGTGCGGGCCATTCTCGACTTTTCCCACCAGAAAGAAGCCAGCGCCAATAGGCTGATTGCCTTTCTGGGAAATATCATACGCATTTATTATCCGAATGCGAACACCTATCAGGATTACGATGTTGGCAAAAACAGCGACGCTTTGAATCAGTTTCTGTTGCTCGGTTTCGGCTCGTCCGGCAAGGAACTGGCCCAGGGCTACGACATTAGCGCCGCGGGTACTGAAACCTTAGGCGGCCAAGACACCACTAAACTGGTGCTCGTACCGAAGACCGCGAGCGTAAAAGAGAAGCTTGCCAAAATCGAAATGTGGATTCCGGCGAATTCGGCTTACCCGATTCAACAGGAATTCTACGAGCCTCCGCCTTCGGGGAACTATCGCATTGTGACTTATAGCGAAATGAACCTGAAGCCGGCAATCAAAGGCAAGCAGCTGGATTTCAAACCGCCTGCGGGAGCAACGAAGAGCTCCTGAGCCCAAGAGGCTTCTTTTGATGAACGGAGCAAAATCAGCAGCGGGCAGGCTGGCTTTCATTGACTGGACGCGCGGATTGGCCGCCGTGGTGATGATTCAGGGCCACGTCTTTCATTCCTTCACGCGCACCGACCTGCGCGATAAGGGTCCGTTCATGCTTTCGCAGTTGCTGGGCGGACTGCCGCCCGCCATGTTCCTCTTCCTCACAGGCATCACGTTCGCGTTCCTGATGCATGGCGAGGAAAAGAGGGAAGCCAGCAGTTGGCAGCGAGTCCTGGCGGCGCTGAAGCGATCGCGCTACCTGCTGATGCTCGCGTTCCTCTTCCGCCTCCAGCTTTATGTGTTCGGTTTCCCGACCAGTCCCGCCGTCGGCCTGCTGAAAGTGGACATCCTGAACTGCATGGGATTTGCCATGCTGCTGTTCGCTCCCATGGCCGTGTTCAGCACGCGCGAACGAATCCGGCTGTGCACCGTTCTAGGCTTGCTCATCGCCGGGTTGGCGCCGCTGGTGAGCAGCATGGACATGTCGGCGATTCCGGCCGTGCTCCAACATTATCTGGTCCCCAATCTGGAGGATTTCGGCTTCTTTCCGTGGGCCTCCTTCCTGGCCTTCGGCATGGCGGCGGGCAGCGTTCTGCGCGCGATCAAGCCGGAGGATATGAGCCGCGCCATGCTCTGGATGCTGGCGGTGGCCCTGGCTTTGATCACCGGCGCGCACTACGCTTCGGATTTGCCTTACTCGTTCTATACGAAGAGCGATTTCTGGCTCAATAGTCCCTGGCTGACACTGATCAAACTGGGCGTAACTCTGGCCGTGCTGTCGGCGGCCTACTTATGGATCCAGTTGGGAACGGGAGTACAGCGCTGGAGCGTCTTCGTGCAATTGGGCACGACCTCCCTGCTGGTCTATTGGGTGCATATCGAAATTGTTTATGGCCGCTGGCTCGGCATATGGAAAGAAGGCCTGAGCGTTCCGCAGGTAGTGGCCTTCACGGCCGTGCTGCTGGCGGCCATGGTCCTGCTTTCCATCGGACAAACACGGTTTCCGCAAATCCGTACGTTCTTTAGGCCGGCTTCCGTTTCGAAACCGCAAGCCGTCTCCGGAGACTGAGAACTCCTACGGTTGCCGCGCCGGGCGCGTGCGCTTCCGCTAGACTCAAGTTGAGCGGACCGAAGAAGACATCATGCGTGTATTGGTAGTGGAGGACGAGAAGCGAATCGCCGATTTTCTATCGCGCGGCTTGCAAAGCGCCGGCTATGCGGTGGACGTGGTAAATACGGGGGGAAACGCGATTGAGCGCGTACATTCCACCGAATACGATCTGGTGGTGCTGGATCTGGGCCTGCCCGATGTAGATGGGTTGCAGGTTCTGACGAAAATCAAAAACCGCAAGACCATCCCGCCGGTCCTGATTCTAAGCGCGCGCGATTCCGTGGACGACCGCGTGAAAGGCCTTGAACAAGGCGCGGACGATTATCTGGTGAAGCCGTTCGCCTTCGTTGAGTTGCTGGCGCGCGCCCGCGTTCTGCTACGGCGCGGCCAGCCCACGCCCGAACGCTTGCAGGTAGGCGATTTGAGCTTAGACTGCATCCGCCGCAAGGTGACCCGCACGAATGAGGTCATTGAACTCGCCCCGAAGGAGTTCAGCATTCTGGAATACATGATGCGCAACCGCGGCCGCCCGTTGAGCCGCACCATGATCGTGGAGCACGTCTGGGATATGGATTACGACGGGCTCACCAATATCGTCGACGTTTATATACGGCACTTGCGCAGCAAGATCGACGATAAGTATGTTGTCAAGATGATCCATACCGTACGCGGTATAGGGTACATGCTGGACGTACCGGACACGCCGCTGGCCGCCGTCCCGGAAACGGCATAGCGCATGTTCCGGGAGCGGTTCCCCCAACTCAAATTTTTCCGCACGCTGCGGGTCCGCTTGGCAGGCATTTTTCTGCTGCTCCTGGCGGTGGTTCTAGCAGTGGTAGGAGTGGTTGGCACCGCTACGGAGAAGACGGTTCTCGAGAACCAGAGCAACCAGATCCTGGCCGACGAGTTGGGCGCGCTGAAGGGATACATTCGTTTCGAAGGCGGAAAACCCTATTGGTTCGTGGACCGGGGCGATCCGGAGGAGAATGCCGCCTACGCCCAACTGGACGACGTATTTGTGCTCGCCAATGAACTGGGCGAACTCGATGCTTTGTCCGCTATTGACCCCTCGCTCTCACAGTTAGGCGATCGCCAAACCATCCTGAAGGAACTCGCTCAGGTGGAAAAGACGCACGAACCGGTGGTAAAGACGCTCTTCAGCAGCGATCAGGTTCCCTACCAAATCATTTCAAGCGCACTGATCGACAAAGCGACCGGAGGCCGCTGGTACGTGGCGGAAGGGCGGAGCCTGGCCGACGACTTTGCGATCACGCAGCGGTTTAGGCGGAATTTCCTGATCTTTCTACCGGCCGCGCTGCTGGCTTGCGCGGTGGTCAGTTGGTATTCGGCTGGCCGCGCACTGCGGGCGCTGCAGGCGGTGGACAGCGCCGCGCAAAAGGTGACGGGGTCAAACCTGGGTTTACAGATTCAGCGGCGCGGAGCCGACGACGAACTGGACCGGCTGATTGATTCGTTTAATCAGATGAGCAGCCGCCTCAAGGCTTCATTCGATCAGACACGCCAGTTTTCCACCGATGTCTCGCACGAATTGCGCACCCCGCTGACCGCTATTCAAGGACAGCTCGAAGTCGCGCTGCTCACCGGCCGGACCAAAGAGCAACTGCAGGAAGCGATTGAGAACGCCTTGCAGGATGTGGAACGCCTCGCCAACCTGGTGCGCGCTCTCCTGCTGCTTTCGCAATCCGAATCGGGCCAGTTGCCCATGAACAAAAATGTGCTCGATTTGAGAGAGCTGGTGGGGGACCTGGTGGATCAATTTCAGATTCCGGCGGAAGCGTGCAACCTGACCCTGACGCACACCACCGAGGAACAGGTGTGGTGCGAAGCGGACCGGACCCAGATTGAGCGCGTGGTGACGAATCTGCTTTCCAACGCAATAAAATACACGCCGGGGGGCGGATGGGTAAAAGCGTGCGCCGAACTGGCGGGCAGCAACGTCCGCTTGATTGTGGAGGATTCGGGAGTAGGCATTCCAGCGGACCACGTGGCGCATATTTTCGACCGGTTTTATCGCGTACCCGATCCGAATCCGGAAAAAGGACTGGGATTGGGACTGAGTTTCGTGGCCACAATTGTCAGAGCGCACGGCGGCTCGATTCAAGTCGAAAGTGAGATAGGGAAAGGCTCGCGCTTTGAAGTCCTGCTGCCCGTAGGCACGGCGCCCGGCGTGCACGAAACGCCAGTGCTGCAGAGCGAGGGTCGAGGCTGATGAATCCGCTTACTCATCTGCTGACGGCGGCGGGGCTTGCGTTCGATTCGATCCGCGCGCACAAACTGCGAAGCTTTCTGACGCTGCTGGGTGTGATTGTCGGCGTGGCCAGCGTGATCCTGGTGGGCGCGGCCATTGACGGGTTGGGCGTGTATGCCGAGCAGATCACGGCGAAGGCTTTTGGCACGGATAGTTTCTTGGTGGCGCAGATTGCATCGGTGAGCCGGCTCACCGGACGCCAACTCGCGGACAAGCAGAAGTACAACAAACGGATACGCATGGACGACCTTAGGTTTCTGCGCGCCACAACTGGCGACGAAGTGCTCTACAGTCCTTATCAGCAGCGCGTCGCAGATGTGAAAGCGGAAAATCAGACCTATGAAAGCGCCAACGTGATTGGCGTCTCTTCAGACATGCCGGTGATTCGTGACATCCCGGTCGGCAAGGGCAGGTTCTTTATCGCGGTCGAGGAGCAGCGGCGCGTTCCCGTAGCGGTGATCGGCGACGACATTCGACTCACGCTTTTCGCGGGACGGGACCCGATCGGCTTGACGATCAAAGT
>DATHIZ010000345.1:0-11143 GCA_035316385.1 Bryobacteraceae bacterium
CTTCTTCGTGATCAGCTCGTCGATCCGCTCCTCGACGGTGCCGGGGCACACGAACTTGCGGACCTGCACGTTGCGGCGCTGGCCGATGCGGAACGCGCGGTCGGTGGCCTGGTTCTCGACGGCGGGGTTCCACCAGCGATCGAAGTGAAAAACGTGATTGGCGCGGGTCAAGTTCAACCCGGTTCCGCCGGCTTTCAAGGAAAGAATGAAGAGCGGCGGGCCGTTGGGCTCCTCCTGGAAACGCTCAACCATGAGATCGCGCTGTTTCTTGGGGACGCCGCCATGCAGGAAAAGCGCCTCACGGGCGAAAGTCTCCTGCAGATGCAGCCGGAGCATCTCGCCCATTTCGGCGAATTGAGAGAAGATGAGGACCCGGTCACCCACCGAGATGGCTTCCTCAAGCATTTCGGTGAGGCGCGCCAGTTTGCCGGAGCGGCCGGGCAGCGGCGAGTTGTCGCCCAGAAACTGAGCCGGGTGATTGCAGACTTGTTTGAGGCGCGCCAGAGTTGCCAGGACGACCCCTTTGCGCTGAATGCCTTCCGCGGAATCGATTTTCTTCAGCGATTCGTTGACGACGGCCGCGTAGAGAGATGCCTGCTCTTTTGTGAGAGTGCAGAAGACTTTCATCTCCTGCTTTTCAGGCAGGTCGTCGATGATGGACCGGTCGGTTTTGAGACGGCGCAGAATGAAGGGGCCGGTGATCTGCTTCAAGGCGGCCGAGGCGCCTTGATCACCCTCGCCAGTCTGGATAGGCAGAAAGAACTTGCGCTTAAATTCCGCGCGGTTGCCTAACAATCCGGGGTTAAGGAACTCCATGAGGGACCAGAGATCACCGACATTATTTTCCACGGGCGTGCCGGTGAGCGCGATGCGGTAGCCGCTGGTCAGCGCCCGGGCGGCGACTGCCTGTTTGGTTTCGGGGTTCTTGATGTTCTGCGCCTCATCGAGCACAACGCCGCCCCAGGAGACTTCTTTGAGGTGCGCGAAATCACGGTGCAGGAGCGTGTAGCTGGACACAACGATGGCCTGTTGTCCGGCGCGCTCCACAAAGGATCCGCCGCGTGTACGCCCGAGACCGTGATGCACCATCACCGGAAGTTCGGGCGTGAAGCGCGCGGCTTCTTTTTGCCAGTTTCCGATTACCGACGTCGGGCAAAGCAGCAGCACCGGGCGGCGGCTAGAGGAGGACCAATCGTGCTGGATGAGGCTCAAAGTTTGGATCGTCTTTCCGAGTCCCATGTCGTCGGCAAGACAGGCTCCGAGTCCCCATTGTTTCAGGAAAGCGAGCCAGGAATAGCCGCGAATCTGATAGGGCCGCAAGGTGGCGCGCAGCCCGGCTGGCGGAGGAGTTTCCTCAAATGGCGCATGGCCCTGGAGCTTTTGGATGAGTTCGGCGATCCAACCCTCCGCGGAGACGCCGGAGAACTCAATCGGACCGGGCAGTTCGGCCGCGCCCAGGGCCATTTGCAAAACGTCGCGCGCGGTAGTCTGGCCGGCTTCCTTCTTTTTCCAAAATGCAAGCGCGGCTTGGATTTCCTCAGCGCCCACGTGCACCCACTGGCCGCGAAATTTGACCAATGGAGTTTTCAAAGCAGCCAGCGCGCGCAGTTCAGTGAGCGTCACCTTCTCGCCACCGATAGAAACCTGCCACTCGAAATCGAGGAGCGTGGCAAGCGACAGGCCGGAGCCTTTGTGAAACGGACTTTTCACGCGGGCACTCGCGGTGAGCCGCGCCCGGGTTCCTTTTCGGCTCCACCAGGCGGGCAACATCACGCCGAAGCCGGCTTCTTCCAGTCCGCCAGCTTTGGTATTCAGAAAATCGAACGCTCCGGCAGCCTCCAGTTCATAACCTACTGGAGCCGGCGATTTCAAGCTCTCTTCAATACGCGGGCAGATGCCAGAGGCCTGCCCCAGCGAAAACAGCAGGTGCTCACGCGGCTGGAATCCGGCGCGGCTCAGAAGCGCCGACTTGCGTGCTTTTGGGTTCCAGACGGTTTCGGCGGGAACGAGCAGGCTGGGGTCATTCCGGGCCTGGAGCAGGTAGCGAACGCGCCAGGGTTCCGTCGCGTCCGGCTGCGGTTCGTCCAGCCGGAAGCATAAACGGTAAGGCGCGCTGGCGGCAATGGAGATGGGACGCCGCCATTCGCGCACTTGCTGATAAAGAGCCTGCAATTCCGCTTCACTGCCCTTGACCGCGCCGCCGGAGGAGTGCAGGGCGGCCAGCCACCGGTCGTGAATAGCAACACCATTTCGCGGGTTGACTGGCGAGGAGGCGCGAACCAACTCGTCTACGAATGCATCGAGAAAATTGCTTAGCAGCGTTTCGGCCGCGATTTCGGGCGTAAGCGCGCGGGCGGCCGGTGGCATGGACACGGCCAGAGCGGCCCGGCGATCGTGATCGCGACCAATATATGCCGGACGCCAGCGGGCGTGGAAGCGGGCATCCTCTTTTACGAGGTCCGGGAGAAACTGCTGGCGCGCGACGAGTGCGGCCGCAAAGCGCATGGCGGCGGCCCAGTATGCGAGATCCACACCGGCAATAGTGGCGGGGTGCAGCAGTTCTTTATCTATGCAAAGGCAAAGGAACTCGAGAGCGGCCGCCGGTTGGAGCGCTGCCGTTGTTACGTTCCAGCGCACGAGTTTTGGATTGCCCGACTTCACGCCAGTAGAGGGCGGCGCCAGGAGAGGACTCGATGGAAGAGGGCCGCCGCCGAGGGAAGGCAACCAGACGCCGGACGTTTCAAGATCACTGCGGGAAATGGGGACGCCCATGCCGGCCAGAACCGTTAACAACTGCTGCGGTCCGGGGTCAAACGGATGCGCGTCTGGCTCGGGTCTGCCAGCAGGCTTATCCGATGATTCGCTCCAAAGAATCAAGCCGCGCGGAGAAAAACCAGCATGGAGGGCAAGCATTTGCAGCTAGCGCACAAAATCGTTCATGACGGCTTCGCGCAGCAGGTTCGGCGGCAGAAGACCTTGGGACAGGATGAAGTCGTGAAACTTCCGCGCGTTGAACTTGGGACCAAGGGCCTTCTCGGTGACGGCGCGGATCTCGCGCAGACGGGAATAGCCATCGAAATAGGATACGGCCTGGCCGGGGGAACGGAAGGTGTAACGGTCTACTTCCTCGGTCGCCAACGCCTTTGACAGGACGACGTCCTTTTGGAGAAAGGCGAGTGCCTGCGCGGGAGTCAGCTTGCCTTGCTGGAGTTCAGGGTCCACGAAGGCGCGGGCGGCGCGCATGAGACGGTGCTGCAGAGAGATCAGCTTTCCTTCGTCAGGCATGTAGGGCAGCAGGAACCATTCGGAATAGAGGCCCCAGCCTTCGACGTTGGTGCTGTTCTGGGCATAAATAGCGCGGGCCTGGGAGACTCCGCGCTCGACCATGGAGGCAAACTGCAGTTCATGACCGGGGCGGGCTTCATGGGCGGTGAGCGTCCAGGCGGCGGCGGAAAAAGTGAAGTCATCGTACTTGAGGGGCTTGCCGTCGGCACCGATGGTTCCACCGGGAAGAACAAACTGGCCCTGCTCTCCATGATTGCCAATCAGGGGAGGGGGAAGCATGTGCGGGGCGGGCTGTTGCGCGGTTTCGGCGGCGGAGGCCAGCCGGATGATGCAGGGACGAGCGGGCAGGGTGATCAACTGCTCGCGGCGGATGATGGCTTCGATCTGCGCGAGACGGTCGTGATAGACAGACATCACCTGATCCGCGGGTATCTGCTCCTTCTTCAGTTCACGAATGACATCACGATAATCCGAGGAGGGCAAATGCCGCGTCTTGGCGATGCTCGCGGCAAGCGGCTGCATCTCTCCCTGGATTTCGATAAAGGTGCGGTGCGCGAGAGCGGTGAGATCCTGGGGCGTGTAGTCGACACCGAAATTTTCCAGGCGGATGGCGTAGAGCTCCGGGGGAAGACGGAAATCGGTGCGCGCCCTTGGCAGAATTTCTTTGCGGATGAAGGCGTTGTATTCGGTGAGCTGCTCCTTCATCTTGGCGTAGGGGCCGGCATATCCGGTCATCTTGTATTTCTCAAGCAAGAGACCGATACCGGTGATGTAGTCATCCGTGGTGGTGAGGTCGTGCTCCACTTCTGCTTTGGCGGGGCCGAGCAGCCCAGGTGTTTTTAGCTTTTCGCGAAAGACCGCTTCCGCCAATTGCGTGGTGGGCGTGTAGCCTTGTTCCAGCCCGGTGTAGCGGCGCAGGCGAATGACGGCGGCTTGGCGGCGCTCGGGGGCAATCTGGTCGTCGAGCAGACCGCGGATTCCGCGGAAGATGTCTGCCCCCGCGTTGTCATAGGGGAGCATGTATTTCTCCCTGGCCGCTGAGGAGCGGTTTTCGCGCTCACCGGCTGCGATCAGGATTTCCAAATCCTGCTTCACCAGCGGATCGGGTTCGGCGGTTAGACGCGAGCGCAGGGTGCGCAGGGCTTCGCTGGTATCGCGGCGGGCGCGTTCCTCGGCGTCTATTGATGGGATAGAGATTTTGTCGTCGAGTCCGGAGATGCCGAGTGATGCCGCGTCTTCCGGGGCGTAGCGGGCCAGGATGTTTAGCAAGAGTTGCGCGTTGCGATTGCTTTTTTCTACCCAGAGTTGCGGATGGGGTGCTTGCGCTGGTAGTAAGGCGGCGAGCAAGAGGAACGCGAGGGGGCGCATGGATTTATAGATTTTAGGATAGAATGCGGCGTTTTGGGTGGAGGGTTGTCGTTAGGTTATTGTTCGGGTGGGCGGCGATGGGTAAGGGTGGGAATGGTGGGGATTTGAGGGGAGCTACATTCGGGGCATGCTGGTCGGCGGCGGGGGGTAGGGCGTACTACGGGAAAGTTGAAAACAGATCGAGAGATTAGCGGATCGAGGCTGACTTATCGGTACCGATCGTCTAGATATTGTGCAACGGTATCCGTAGCAAGGGTTCGGAGCGGTTGTTTGCGGCAGCATCTGTTGTTCGACTAGAGGGTGGCTGCGGCAGAACGCCTCTGCTCGAAAAGGAGGACCCGCACCGCTGCTTCGTAAAGGGATTGTCCGCCCACCGCGGAAAAATGTAAGAAGAGTATTGCTCTCCTCCCTACTTCTAGATTATTACGCACCGGGGGGCTTGCGGCAAGACCCGGGCCATGCGGCATCATCGTCGGCTGAAGCACAAGAACCTACAAAGGGAGGCACGATGAAAGAGCATGCGGTAGTGATTGCAGGAGGAGGCCCGACCGGGATGATGTTGGCAGGCGAGCTGGCGCTGGCAGGCGTCGACGTAGCCATTGTCGAACGCCGCCCTAACCAAGAGCTTGCCGGTTCGCGTGCTGGCGGTCTGAGCTCACGCACTCTCGAGGTATTCGATCAGCGCGGAATCGTGGACCGGTTCCTCGCGGAAGGACAGAGAGCCCAAGTCGCGGGATTCGCGGTCATGCGTTTCGACATCAGCGATTTTCCGACCCGGCACAACTACGGGCTGGGGCTGAGGCAGAAGCATATTGAGCGCATTCTCGCTGGGTGGGTCAGCGAGCTGGTGGTGCCGATCTATCGCAGCCGTGAATTAACGTGTTTCGCGCAGGACGACAGTGGCGTCACCATCGAACTGTCCGATGGTGCGTCGCTGCGGGCAAGCTATCTCGTCGGGTGCGATGGAGGCCGCAGTCTGGTCCGCAAAGCTGCTGGCATTGAGTTTCGAGGATGGGATGCGACGACCAGCAGCATTCTCGCCGAGGCCGAGATGGCGGAGGAGCCGCCATTAGGCATCCATCGCACAGCACTTGGTATCCATGCCTTCGGCAGGGAGGAGTACGAAATTCGCGACGGCAAGATAGTCTTTGCCAATGACGGTCCCATAGGCGTCATGGTGACTGAAAAGAATGTCGGCGCCACGACCGAGCCCACGCTGCGCGATCTCAGCGAAGCACTCGTCGCGGTATGCGGAACAGATTACGGAATCCATAGTCCAACTTGGATTTCCAGGTTCACCGACATGTCGCGGCAGGCGGCGGCTTACCGCAAGGTCCGGGTTCTCCTGGCTGGCGATGCCGCACACGTGCATTCTCCGGTGGGCGGACAAGGCCTCAATACTGGTGTGCAGGATGCAGTGAATCTGGGTTGGAAGTTGGCCCAAGTGGTGAAAGGAACATCGCCTGAAGGCTTGCTCGACACTTATCACGTCGAGCGGCATCCGATTGCGGCCCGCGTGTTGCGCACGACAATGGCACAGGTCGCATTGCAACGTACTGATGATTGCACTGAGGCCTTGCGTGAAATCGTATTGGAGCTCTTTGGCATGGAGGAGCCACGCAAACGGATCGCTGCCGAGATGTCCGGACTTGGTATCCATTACGACCTCGGCGAGGGGCATCCGCTTGTCGGCCGCCGCATGCCTGACCTCGACCTGGCCACGGCCAACGGCCCGCTGCGGGTTTACAGCCTGCTGCACAGTGCCCGGCCAGCTTTGGTCAATCTCGGTGAGCACCGTGCCTTCGACATCACTCCATGGGCAGATCGCGTTCAGTTGATCGATGCCGAATACGCAGGTACCTGGGACCTTCCGGCGATCGGGGCGGTCACTGCTCCCGCCGCCGTCCTGGTTCGGCCCGACGGATATGTGGCTTGGGTGGGAGACCGAACCCAACCGGACCTCACTGACGCGCTAACCACCTGGTTCGGACCGCCTGCTGCAGCGTAGCGCACCGGCTTCCAGATTCGCCCTGTCAACCTGCCCGCGTGCCAGCAGAATCGGATTCCCATCCGGTTGGCACGCGGACTAGTCTGACAAACGCTCTTGGCTTGAGTCGCGACTAAGAACAATCGGAACAATCAACCCGGTTCGACTACTAAGCGGCGCACTCTTCCCCGCCGCAATGCCCAGGAACGCCTCACGCAGCGCCGCATAGTCAGGCTGGCCGTTGAGAAACCCATACGTCGCGTACTGTAAGCGGCAGTAAGCAGAAGTTGATCGATGGCACGGGTTGGGTGCGCCAGGAGAAGGCGCTGATGCCCGACAAGCCGTTCTTCATGTATTTCGCGCCCGGCGTGGCCCACCGTCCCGCATCGAGACCAGCGGAGTGGCCCACCGTCCCCCATCACACTCGATTTTCTTGGACGAGTACATGTATAGGCTTTGCCGAAAGTGAGGCGGACAGCCTTGCATCTGATTTGCGATTTGGATTACACACCACAAGGCGACTTTCGTCCGGTCGGAAACCGCGATAACAGAATCCCCTGTGATTAGAGTAAGAACTATTCGACGATGTGCGAACAGTTCTTAGAGAATGCCTTTAATGCTTCGGTTCGCCTTCTTCGCCATCCACACAGCTCAGCCACAAACATGTCACTTCGGTGTGTCTGCTCAGCTTATTGACGCTGGTTTGAACGTGAAGCCCATTCCCAAGATGGGACTTTCATTCAGGGAAATGATCGCGACGCGCAAACATTCGTTTGTTACAAGCTTCAAAGGCGAGGTGATCGGTGATCTCTCTTGCGGCAGATATCAAATCACCTCGGACGCTCCCGTCGATTTTGAGGGTAAGACTCACAGCTGGGAGCTTTCTGCTGAACTAGTCCCTGGAGCGGCAAATTCTATCGAACTTAGCATCGACAACGCCAAGGTAACCGCCACTTCGGAAAGCGCCGCAAACCAGAAGCCCCGGGCTAGGGACGAACTGATTGAGCAGTTCAAGAAGTACCAGGGCAGCGTCATCACCGTATGGACCGAATTTGGCCATGGGACAGGTTTCTTCATCGATGAGAGCGGGCTGATCTTGACGAATCAGCATGTCGTAGGACCCTCCGGCTATATTGCGGTTCAGAGCGATCGTGAACACAAGATTCCGGCAGTGTTGCTAGCCGCTGATTCAGAAAAGGATATTGCTGTGCTCTGGGCTCAACGTTCGGTTCTTCCAAACACAGTCATCGCTCCTCTCGTCAAACCAGGCCTAGGAGAAGTGCTGGCAGAAGAGGGTGAGAGGGTTTTCACTATCGGAAGCCCGCTGAATCAGGCAAAAGCAATCACAACAGGAATTGTGAGTCGAGTTGAAGAACGAGCGATCATTTCGGACATCAACATCAACCATGGAAACTCAGGTGGACCGCTCTTTAACTCTTTGGGCAAGGTAATAGGGATTACGACATTTTTGGATTCGGCTCAGAACGGTCCCGGCATATCGGGTATTGTTCGAATGTTCGAATTGAACAAGCGGCAGACGTGTTGCAGCAAGCCCGTGACAAGATGAAAGACACAGCTGCTCCAATCGCTCGCCTGCTACCGGTTGAACCGGCCATTCCGTTCCCGGTCAGCTCCCTCCGATCTTCACTTGAGGAGAGCAAATTCGACATCCGACCGTATGTATTTAACGACGGCGATTTCGAGGTCTCTATCATTACGCCGATATTGACTGCGAAGTTGACTGGACAGTCGAAATCCGATGCATCCTGAGAGCGATCAAACCGTCTCCGAAAAGCATCAAACCGGAACGAAGCCGCAGACTCGCAGTTTCAACCGACCGATGACCTTAAGAATTGGGCAGAATACCTGGGCGACTATAAACCAGTAATCCAGATTCGAGCAACGCCGAAACTCAGGGAGACCTTTGGATCTGCATTTGCGAGAGGGATGACAGCAAAGAACGGGTATTCAACTATTCCTGCCAAAATGCGTTTCAAGGCAGACTTCTATAAGATGTCCTTGATGTGCGGAGATAGGGAGGTAGAGCCCATCCACCCCGGAAAGATCGCAAAGATGATCGCGGTAAAAAACACGTTCGTCAACGCGACTGACGCGACATATGAAGGATTTTACACGTACCCCGCCGAAGCGATCTCCCCTTCTTGCGGTGCCGTATCACTGAACATCTACTCCGAAAAGGATGTAATTAAGACCAAAGTAAAGTCTCTCAGTGAGAAAACCATTAGCCAGGTTTGGAACGATTTCGCTCCGTATCGAAACGCTACCATGAATTAGGCCGATAAGACGCGCGCGGCGTGCCAAAGAATATAGCGGCTCAGTTTTCTAAGGCTCTGTTGCGTTGTTTCACACTGGCGTCTGACTGGAAGCTACGTTACGACGACCAACAGCACCCTTCGCGCTTAATCTCGATCGCCTTCGATTTTCACCAATATCGCCGCGTTCCAGAATAGGTACCCGGAAACGCGCTCTGCTCCGCCGATACCAACAAAGCCTACGCCTTTTCGTGGCCAGGATTACAGTTGCGATGCGGACTTGCCGGTACTAATCGGCACACGCCCGCATTCTAGCCGCGACTCCCCGTTCTGAACTGCTGGCAGTTTCACCTGTCTCCAATGCAGGTTTTCACAGGCGGATTCCAATCAGCATGCAGACCATCGCTACACTGACAACCAGCACGCGCCAGCGATGGAGCGCGTCCCATATTGTGTGCTCCCGGCGAAGCGACTCTGTGAACGTAGTGGAATCCATCTTCGCAATTCGGCTGGCGATTGGCACCAGCAGTATCAGCGACAGCACGATGACAGCTGCCCAGATGACGCTGGCTGCGGCAAGCAACGTCATGCCTGAATGCTGGCGCCGGGTGATTGTCTCTCCTATAAGGAGCAGGAAATTGAGGCCGTACCAGAATGGCATCACCGTGCCGAGTTTCCGCGCAAACAGGCGCGTTGCGTGTGCCTGCGCTGAGTCGCCGAGCTTTTCGAGAATCGGGTTCACAAAGACAGACACGGCGAATTCCGTGCCGATCATGAGCCCGATACACATTGTGGTCACGATGCCAAGAATGAGTTCCATAGATACCTCCTACACATCAGACGCACGCGGAGTGTATACTGACTCGATAAAGGATACTGACATATATGTCAGTATGCTTTATCGAGCGCTCACTGAGGTTTCCAGATGCCCGTTTCTAAAAAAGAATCGTCTCTATGTCCCATCGACGCCATGCTCTCGGTTATCGATGGCCGATGGAAGGGCACGATATTGTGGCGTCTCTCCGAAGGTCCGATGCGTACCAGCGAATTACGCCGCAGCATACCGGAAATCACCGAGAGAATGTTGATTCGTCATCTCCGCGAGTTGACGGATGATGGCATAGTCATCCGGCGCCAGGAGAGGGCTGTTCCCCCCTGCGTTCGCTACTCCATCTCGAACTATGGGCTGACACTTGTGCCGGTTTTGGAGGTGATCTGCGGATGGGGACGGCTTCATTTGCAGCGTACCGCAAAGACGAACCGTCAGCATTCCCATTTGGTGGACTCGAACAGATAAGTGATGCTCTCACATTTTGGTAAGAGGTCAACGCGCATTTCCAGGTCCAACGGAAAAGTGCGGTGGCGATTTGCCCAACCGACAGTCGAATTAGGAGTGAAGGTTGATCGAGGTTGGCCCTTTCCTACCCGACGTGAATTATGCGAAGAGGGAGACCCGTGATTGTGAGTTGAGTGAAGAGAGGACCAGCGAGAACAGTGGGCTAATTCGCCGATGAGGACTTACCACGATACGGCGGCATAGGAGGTGCAGTTGTCGATACTTCGCGGGAAGGTTGTATCCGGGATGGGGAACTTCTCCTACTGGATCGAAAAATTGCACGATTACTATCTTCGCAAGACCGGAATGAGACTCTTCCCAGGCACACTGAATGTCCAGCTCGAAGAGCCTTATAACTTGCCCAATACGGTCATTCGTCTCGAAGCAGAGGAATATGGAGGCAGTGTCTCTGTCAGCATTGTTCCCTGTTCGATATTGGGAAAACGCGCATTCATTCTTCGCACCGATGCGAATGAGGAGGGCCGTGGACATCATCCGAAGACGATCGTTGAGGTCGCGACCGACGTTAGACTCCGCGACCATTTTCACCTCAGCGATGGTTGCATGGTTGAAATTGAAACGGCCGACTAGAGACAAGTGAATGACACTCCAGCGCACGATCTCGGACGTCACTCTTGCACTCCTTGCGGTCGAGGGGCCATTCCAAAGCCGGAGCGTCCGTTTGAAGCTACCGAGAATTATCTTGAGATCAACAAGCGTCATATGTCCATCGCCTGTCCATCGCCGCCTCACCCGACAAACAGCTTCATTGCATGCGAAAATACCGGGCCGTTTAAGACGGCCGGTAACGGTTGCCAACTCACTCACCGAGGATTGTCTCCGTAACGAATGCAGGATTGGTAACGGGAAACGCCGCAGTATTCAGCTATAACG
>DATHIZ010000346.1:0-6838 GCA_035316385.1 Bryobacteraceae bacterium
CAGCAATAGCATTAGGGGACTGGGCATACCTGCGGAACTACTTGCGCGTGACGATGACGCCCGTTGGTGCGAATGCGGGCGTACGGCGCTCCGGTTACACGCTTTCCATCTTCCGCAAGAAAGAAGACGGAACCTGGTTGCTCGCGCGCGACGCTAACCTGCTCACAGCGGAATAGAAATGGTTACGATCCCAATAATTTACTAAAAATCAGCATCGTGGCAACACCGGCCGCAACAATGCCGAAAGATAGTAACGTCAATCTGCGAGTGATGCTCCACTGCCGGATCTGCTGGTGTAGCAACGGCAAATTGGAAAGCGCGCTCGCCATCGAGGTCAACACGGTTGCCATTCCGGCTGTTTCCGGTGTGATTTTCCCGTGTATGGCAAGTGTCGCCGCCGCACCGGCCGTGCTTGCGCTCGATACCAGGCCGCCGATCACGCTTACCAGCAAAAATCCGAAATGGCCAAGATAACGCTGCCCCACGGTCCCTATAATCTCGATTACCAGGAAAATAAGGCCGAACTTCAAAACTTTCGATAGTGAAAGAGGCGAGGACAACTGCAACTCGCCAATTTGTTTCAGACCGTGCTTTCTCTGCTGCAATATGCAGCCTAAAGCGGCTGCGGCCATGACGGTGAGAGGCGCGATGGCATTCAAGGCGGCGGAACGGGCAAAAATCGCGACGATGAGAAGATTGCGAACGAACATCGCAACGATTGTTAGGAAGTTTATGGTAATCGCGAGCGGCATTGCATTCGCGGTCGACCCGGTCAGGAAGCCGGAGAGTTCCGCAATAGCAGCGGTGCTGTTGACCATGCCACCCAGGATTGCTGAGTAATAAAGCCCCCGTGAGCTATACAGCTTGAGAAGCACATAGTTCACGAAACCAAGAACGGCGATAACGACAACGGTAAGCCAGGCCTCTCGAGGATTGATCAGTTGCAATGGATCTATGGCTCGGTCCGGCAGCACGGGATAGATCACAAATGCAAGCAGACCGAGGAGCACGGCGCTGCGTACCTCCTTGACTTGCAGCCCGCCTGCAAATTGCGTCAGGGCCGGCTTGAGCGACAGTAACATCGTCATAATGACGGCCGCCGCAATCGGTGTGTAGTGTGGCCCTGGCCGACCAGGATGCCCAGAACGAAGGTTACGATGAGCGCGGCGGATGTGGTGGTCTCGACAGGCTTGCCGTCATGCACATTTCGCAGCCCCGTTAGCAAAACAATGAGAAGAATTCCTGAGAACGTAAAGTAGGCTGTAGGGGACGCCGCCAGGACGCTGAGCGCGCCCGCCATCGCGGTAATTGCGAACGTTCGCGTCCCGAGATCCTTTTGAGACCACTCCCGTTCTAAGCCGACGAGCATGCCAATGCCGACAGCAATGGCGAGCTTGATCGAGATATCAACGGGCGGAAAGGCTGACAATATTCCTATTGTCCTCGTAAAGGTCAGGACAGTATTCGTGCGCCGGCCCTACGGCTGAGCGTAGTACAGTGTGCGTGCCTGGGCCTTCAAACCGGGCTTGCCGATCTTCACCTCAAGTCCGTGATACTCGTTGGGACCATCGGCCGGCGGGGCATCAAAGGATAGAACGTAAAACGCGTTCGCGTCCGCGATGCAGTTGACAATTTCACCCGTTATGTCGTTGCTCGAGTTCAGTACGCGGCCGCCGCTTTGGTAGGCAAGGACCTGCAGCCCCAGGTTGCCGGCTTGGGCTTTGTTTTCCGTGGTTACGCCCTTAATGAATTCTTTGTAGTAACTGGTCCGAAACCCGCCTGCGTCCGATGTCCCCAACGGATCGACGCTGTAAAGGGTAATGCGCGCGCGCCACAATGCCGTGGAGGCCGCGACAATTTCGTTGAATAGTTCCTGATGTTGCTTAGACGTCAGGTCCATGCGCGATCCCGAAAGCAGGGGCCAGCCCGGACTGAGCCAGATGACCATTTTCTTGCCTGGCCGGTTTGCTTCAAAGGCGGCGAGCAAATTCAGCGCGCGGATTGATAACTGGAAGCGGTCCACAGCACCGTAGACCCCTTGCGACCGCCTGATGGAGCGCAGACTACTGTCACTTTGATCGAGAGCGGCAATTAAAGCGTTTCCGTCACGCGTAGGGTTTTGCATTTGCGTTCCCGAGTCGGAAAAGAAAACCATTGATACCGGCTGCGCCAGATGTCCTCCGTTTTGCCGCAAAAATTTTTCGGTCTGTTGCCGCTCGTTGGCCGAGCTTTGGAACGAAGTATTGACTCTATCGATCAGCAAAATAATCTCTACTGGCGGATCAGGCGCCGCCGTGCCGCCCACCGCTTGAAAGGAGAGAATACTTTGCGGCTGTTTGTTGTCCATCAACGTGAAATCCTGCTGTTGCAAGCCGGGGACGGGCGTTCCCGACTTATCGGTCACCACGACGTCGAGCGTCATGTGACGATCCGTGACGGCGCGCGCGGAAGCGGCGGACGCTGTAAACGCAGGAAGCGCTAAACAGAAAGAAATTATCCAGACCTGGCGCAATGCACTCACGCTAATCCACCTCATTCGGATACATTGATCATAGGGCGTGACGATGGGGCGGCAAGGTTACCGCTTCGGTAGATCTTCCGCCTACCGCGTCAGCGGATCTTCCACCCAGGGCGGCGTTGCTTCCACCAACGATCCGAGCAGCGGATCGAGCCGGTCTAAAGCCTGCTTCATTTCCCAGGCAATCTTGCGGTAGGAAAAGTGCCCCTTCACACCGCTGCGCAAGCGCGAGATATATTCCAGTTCGGCAAAATCCATCTTGAAAAGAAAGCGCGAACGGGCCGCGAATGGCAGCAAATATTGCGCCGCTGGATTTGGCAGCTTGCCAATCGCCTCTTCCACCGTTTTTAGCGCAGCGGAAAAACTTTCTTGAGCGCCGCACTTCGCAACCGCATCCGGGGTTTCGTAACCCAGTGCATTCGTGTAATGCTGGCGAACCTGCTGGCAGCGGCGATGACGGTGCAGGTCGCGATATGCGCCAATATCCATCACGAAATCAAAAACAAACGGCGCGCTCCGGAACTGGCGCGGCAGTTCTTCGCGGCGATTTCGGCTGCCCAACGCCACACCCAGCACTTCCCTTCTCCGCGCCTCCGGCCATGCGCACGCTAGCTCGTACAACTCGCGATAAGGCCGGTTGGTGACAGGATAAAGCAGCGTCGCACAGATGTCCGCCACGTGATCGGAAGGCTGCAACAAATCGACCGGCAGCGTGGCCGCGTTGGCCGGCTTTGGCAGGTGATCCGCGGCCCATTCTGCAAGATCGGCCCGCAAACGGCCCGAATACTCGTCGGCATCGGCATGCCGCGCGAGCGTCGGCGCAACCGGCTCGGCATCTTCTTTGTCGAGTTGCCAAACGCACTCGGGCATCTCGGAACAAGCGGTGGCTAATTCCCCCGCCAGCTCGCGCAGTTCTTGAAACTCGGATGCTTTCAGCCGCCGGATTTGTTTTTCCAGCGTGCGAATGCTGGTCACTTGGCCGACGCCGGTAGGAATTCCAAACGGCAGCAAATAGCGCGCCACATCGAATGCCCGCGCCGCTATATTGCGGCGATAGGCGTCCGCCTTCATGTCCTCGGGCCTTGGCAGACGATCTGCCAGATAGGCGGCCATTCGCGTTTGCACGTCCTGATAAGCGCTGAGCATCGCGCTGGCGGCCGAGTCATATATAACAGCCTCATGGGGTGTCAATTCCGGAGGAACGATGACACCGGCTTTCGAAAAATCCTGATAGCGGGAGCTGCGCGCCTGCCCGTCCCAAAGCTGCTCATCTTCAATCTCGGTAGCAGCTAGCTCGGAAATGCCTTCAAAACAAACGGTGACGTGGCCCAGATCGGCAATGGAAGCGTGACCATACTGGAAGTAAAAACTTTCTAGAAACTTGGCCGAATCGTGAGTGCGCACCCATGCGACGGAGTCGCGAATGGAATCGGGTGAACGGCTGTAACGTGCTAAAGCATAAGCAAGCTTTTCGGGCGGCATTGGCGCGACGGTCAGGACGCGCTTGGATCCAGACATGAAGCCGCTATCATAGCGGATTCAATCCCGAAATCGAAATGCAAATCAAAATCAAGAAGCTTCACCCAGATGCCACGCTACCCGAGTACGCCCACGGTCCGGAAGAAGACGCCGGAATGGACGTCCGCTCCCTCGAAGCCGCGATACTTTCTCCGGGGATTCCCTGCGCGGTGGCAACCGGCTTAGCACTAGAGATTCCAAGCGGCTATGAAGTGCAGATACGGCCCCGCAGCGGCCTGGCGCTGAAACACGCTATCACCTTGCCCAACGCACCCGCGACTATCGATCCGGGCTATCGCGGCGAGCTAAAGGTCATATTGCTCAACCTGGGCAAAGCTCCTTATGAAATCCATGCCGGTGACCGGATTGCGCAGATGGTGGTGGCCAAATACGAGGCTGTTACGTGGAACGAAGGCGACCTGGCCGATTCGGTACGCGGCGCGGGCGGATTCGGATCGTCCGGCCGATAGTCTACTCTTTGGTTTCCCGCGTGAGGCGGCTGGCCAAGGGCTGCGTTTGACCGGCGTACTTGTTACCGACTTTCTTGTGGTATGGCACGGAGACTGGTGAAGAAAGCTGCTCAAAGGTGAAGGAGCAGATTCGCATGCCCGGATATAGGGCAACAGGCATGATGCCCAGATTACTCAGTTCAAGGGTAGCTTTGCCGCGCCAACCGGGATCGAACAACCCGGCTGTCCCGTGCACGATGATGCCGATGCGGCCGAGGCTGGACCGCCCTTCTAGGCGTCCGAGCACATCGTCGTCGAGTTCCAAGGTCTCTTCGGTGATGGCGAGGGCGAATTCACGCGGCTGCAGAACGAACGGATCGCCCGGCTTGACATGGACGCTGCGCATAATGTCCTGGATGGCGCTTTTGTCGCGAACGTCGATGAAGGCGTGCCGGCTATGCTCAAATACGCTGAATTCGGGCCCCAGACGGAAGTCTACCGAACAGCTCCCGAACTGTTCGGGTGGTAGGTCGGGAGAGATGCGAATCTTGCCAAGCGCCAGGTAACGGTGAATGTCTACGTCGGAAAGAACCATGAAGGGCTTTATTAGCGCAAGGAACACCAAAAGCGGCCGTTTGCGCGAGTTGCTTCGAAGAGCCATCCTAGCATGTGGAAGGTGCTATATTGACAGTGTCGCGGGCCATGCTGCGGCGCATCGGAGCAAGCGAGCCCAGGAGCGCCAGCCGGTGACAGTAAGTGGGCGGCTAGCTCAGTTGGGAGAGCACCACGTTCGCAACGTGGGGGTCGTGGGTTCGAACCCCATGCCGTCCACCAGTAAAACCCCTTTGTTTGCTATCTGTTACGGACTCGTTTTCACCGTGTACACGCACGTACCAAAAACCGAGTCCATAATCGCGGTGATTCGCGCCTGTCGGCGGGCTGACCACTTGAGGTAATGCTTCCGGATAATGTTCGGCGAGTTCCCCAAAACATCAGCGGCGTCTTCAATCGAACCCCTGGCTCCCAGGATTCTCCGTGGCCAGGGTGTGACGAAAGCGATGGGCGTGAGCACCCACCACAATCGACATCTTGAAGACCGTGGCCATCGTGCGCGTGGCGTTGCGGACCATACACCGAACCGTCCCGTTGCCGCTCCAAAAGAAATACTTTCCTCCGGCAATCCCCATGGGCTCTGGCAGTACGTCAAGGGCTGCCTGAAGCTCGGGATGAACCGGGAGCATCACGCGCTTTCCATTCTTCATCGTCCGCACGTGAATCTCACTATCGCGGATTCGGTCCTTTGCCAGAAGAGCCACGTCGCTAATCCGTAATGCTGTGTAGCGTAAGAGCAACGTCATCGCCCGGGCTCGCAGCCGTTCGTAAGGGCGCCGGCCGATCCCGTCACAGGCGGCGAGTATTCTGATGATCTCGTTCCGGCTGTACGGTTCCTTGTCCGTGGGTTGGATATTGTGGGGCGTTTTCACCGCGGCCGCTGGACTCTTGCCGGTCCAATCGTTGGCTACGCAGTACCGGAAGAATTGACGAAGGATTTCAAACTCCTTGGTCCACGTGAGTGCAGAGATCGCGCGAGTGGTTCGGAACGTATCAATCAATCCGCTCTTGATCTTGTCCACGTCATCTAACTTCGCCTTCGCGACATAAGCCTGGAAGAATTTCAGCGTTCGTCTGTAGTTCCGCAGCGTGCCGGGTGCCAAATCAGTACGCACTGCCAGGAAGGTTTTAATTCCCTTGTCTATCGTTTGCCCTGTGGTCATCGCACCGCCCGCTTTCCACACGCTTGTTGCAACTGGGCACCTCGCACGGAACGAGGTCCGACCGCTCGGCGTTTGGCCGCTCCATCTTCTCTACAAGGCGTATCGCGCGTTGCCAGTCTCGCGTCTTGAGCGTTTTTCGGCAACGTTCGCCGTTCAGTTCACCGTTACACCAGATCGGGCATTTACACTTCGTGAACTCTTGCCTCGCATTCTGTGCGGGCATTTCTTTAGCTCGACTTTGGCCATTTATAAAGGTGGTACGGCTAATTTGGGATTGACCTCCGGAAGTGGTCGCGTTGACGCCCGCTTTGCGAGGACGGCCGTTGGTGCCCGGGTGACGGAAGGGGGCCGGTTGATAGAGTTCTGCATCCAGACGCAGCCGAGTGATGACGGTAATGTTCTGCCGAACCAGTGCATGCAACCACTCTAAAGCGGCGAACGCGCTATCGGCGACAACTATCAATTCTCGATTCGGCAACCAGGGCCGTGTCTGCAAGATCATTTGCCGGGACCACGCCAGCACCGGTTTATGATGTTTGCCTTGTTTCTGCCTATACCGTTGACTGGGAGCCAGACAG
>DATHIZ010000347.1:0-2959 GCA_035316385.1 Bryobacteraceae bacterium
GGGGAAGAAGTAGCCGAGGTAATCCGAAAATGCCAGAGAGGCGGCAGCGATGGGCGCACAAAAACCGGCGAAGAACGAAACCCATCCGCTCATAAATCCCCACGTTGGTCCAAAGGCCTGGGTCAGGTAGAAATATTCGCCGCCCGATTTTGGAAAGTTGACGGCGAGCTCGGAATAGCAAACGGCGCCGGCCAGGGCACAAATCGCCCCAACAATCCAGATCCAGAGAACGAGGCTAGGCGAACCAAGGTCGCCTGCCAGAAATCCGCTAGTGGTAAAGATACCAGTACCCACCATGTTTGAAACCACAAGCGCTGTGGCACTGACGAGTCCCAACTGACGGAGTAGGGGGATCTGTTTCTGGTGGGACCCGGTCAGAGTTGAGTTTCTGGGGTCCATCCCGTGATTATAGCCTGGAATAGATTACTGGTTTGCCGCCGGAGGAACGGAGCGCAGAGCGGCCAGAAACTCCTCGCTTCCATACGTCGCCTTCTTTGTAACCAGGCGCAATCGCTGGACGGTGCGGGAGACGGGATCGTATTCTACGAAGCCCGTCAGCACAGCGTCTACGAATGAATCTTCGTTATGGGCCACGCTGCCGTGCTTCATATGTAGAGTGCCATCAATGCGGGCGTGGACGATTCCGTCGCGGATGGAGGTCGCCGTCACTGTTAGCAGCTGTTTGTCGATGCGGCCGCGTTCCACGCCGGCAGTGATCTCCACAGTCTGCGGATAGAATTTGATGAGCAACTTCGCGGCTAGATCCTTTTCGATTGTCCAGGAATCGTGGACTTTCGCTTCGCCCGTGGGTAGAAGACCGGCCCACTCCTGCTTGCCGAGTACAATCCAATTCTCCGCCGGAAACATGCGGTAGCTTGTGCCGCGCGTGGCGCCGCGCGCGCTGAGATGCAGCACCAGCGAATCGGCCGGCGCATCAGGCGGAACGGACTGGGGCCCAGGTTTCACTACGGGCTCTCCAGGAGGGTTGCCCAGCTTCTTTACCATCTGGTTCAGCATGCTGAGCAGATTGGTATCGTTGAGCGTAGCCTCGCCTACGCTCATTCCACCCAGCGGTTCGCCGGCAGGCGTCAATATGTAGATATGGACGTCGCCGACGCCCAGTTTTCGGTCGAGATAGGTTCGGTAGATTCGTTGGCGTTCGGCTTTCTCGCGCGGAGGAGCAGACCCGCTTGCGGCGACATCCTCATTGGAGCTATAGACCGGGACAAAGTAGCGGTTTAGCAGCTCAATTACGCGATCGTTTGAGAGAGGACCCTCTCTCAGGCCAAAGGCCCCGCCTCAACATCGGCCCCAGTTGACGCGGCCATCGTGGGTGAATAGGAAAACCGGGCGATTGTGGATTTTGGCGAGACGTTCGGCGTCGAGGATATCCTTTGCCCATCCAACCTGATCGAATTTACGCTCTGCCTTGGTTGGTTGGGCTTCCTGCACGCGCTTTTGAACCCAGGCGATGAACTTTTCTTCGTCCGCTTCAGATTTGGTTGCCGCCGTTGTTAGAAATGCGGCCGAGAGAAGAAACGCGGCGGAAGCTTTCGCAAGGCTCATAAGTTCTCCGGTGGCTGATGTGCGCCTTCCCTATCGTACCGCGTGATGGGTGTCAGAACTCTAAGGCTCATTTTTTACGGTCCCAACTATTTTGAAAAATCGACGTAACCAACTCAACAACTTACAGCCAATCCTAAAACCGCCCGTCATCCCCCAAGTCTATTCTCAACCCAGAAATGCAGTTTAGACCTTAACAACTTAGAGGTTATGATGCGACAGAAAAGTTTAGTTCTAATTTTCGCGGCGGTCTCGATCGCCGCGGCGCAGACGAAGATCGACCTGCGAACTCAAGGTAAGAGTGTTGACTTCAGCGCAGCTACGTCAACCAAACCGTCAAAGACCGGGACGGCGTTTCCGGCTACGTGTTCCATTGGCGAAACCTTCTTCAAGACAGATGCAACGGCGGGTGCAAACCTGTACGGATGCACGGCCACCAATATCTGGACTGTGCAGAGCGTATCCTCGCTGCCTTCGGTGGGCGGCAACACGAATAAGGTTCTGTCGAACGGCGGCAGTACGGCCGACTGGCGCGCACTGGGGGGAGATATTAGCGGCGCTCCCGATAGCGTGACGGTGAATGCAATCCGGGGGCGCACGGTGTCAATCACGGTGCCCTCGAATTCCCAGGTGTTGACCTGGAACAGCTCAAACAGTCAGTGGGAGCCGCAAAATCAGACTGGCGGCAGCGGCGGCAGCAATGCAATTCAATTCCAGGGTCGAAATCTTGCGGCGACCGCGCCAGCCGATACACAGGTAATCTGCTGGGACGCCAATGGCGCTACGTGGAAACCTTGCACGGCAGCGAGCGGCGGCAGTGGAGCGACGACTCTATCCCAGTTGACGGATCTTAAGACTACGCGAACTACGGGAACGTCTCTATCGGTCGCCGCCGGAGTGGTTGTGGTGGGCGGCATCAGCTATTTGATTCCAAATGGCACGGTAGGCGTCTCAGGTGGAAGCGGCACGGTTCGCATTGCCGTCGACACATCGGTGACTCCTCCCGTTGGCAAAGTGTATTACAGCACCGGCCTGACGGTAACTTGCGCTGGACTGGGCGGCTGCACCACTCCGGTTTCCGGCGCGGCATTCGGAACCGATGATTTACAGATTGCCACCTGGACAACCAGCAGCGGCACTTTCGATTTGAACGGCGCCACTGAGCTCCGCGGGATACTCAGCCGCAACCGCACGTTGACCGGCGCCGGAATGGTGTCGGCAACCAGCGGTCACACACAGACCATTTCGGTGAATACCGCAGTGATTCCCATCTTCACACTGACGCCCGGGACGGGTTCGGTGCTGGCATCGGCGTCCGTAATTACTCCAACAAACCGCGTGCATCACGTTTCGGGTACATCCACCGTTTCGACCATCACCGCGACCGGCATGATTG
>DATHIZ010000348.1:0-3436 GCA_035316385.1 Bryobacteraceae bacterium
TCCCGCGAAAGTCCCTCCACTGTACGAACAGACGAGCCGGAGGCGTGGAGAACCGGCACAAGGCAGCTATTCACCAGGACGCCATCCAGGATGACAGAACATGCTCCGCATTCGCCTTCGCCGCATCCTTCTTTGGCGCCGGTCAGTTGCAAGTCCTCTCGCAAGACGTCGAGCAGACGCTTCATAGGCAGTGTTTGCACCGTATGCGCCACGCCATTGACGGCCAGTGAAACGGAGCAGGTCTTCACGCTGCCGGCTCCCGGACAGCATAGTGACTCAAGATGTCTTCCGGCGTCAGAGGCACGTGCGTGAAAGCGATGCCGAGCGCGTTCTCAATCGCATTCAGCACCGCCGGAGCCGGGCCATCCATCGGAAGCTCGCCGATGCCCTTTGCTCCCATCGCGCCATGCTCGTAAGGGACCTCTTCGAAAAGAACTTTAATAGGAGGAACATCCATCGTCGTAGGGATGATGTAGTTTGTCATCTGATTGTTGGCCATCGAGCCTTCTCGCCAGACAACCTTTTCCAGCAAGGCAAAGCCCAGGCCCTGTACGATGCCGCCTTCGATCTGGCCCGAGGCCAGGACGGGATTGAGTACGCGTCCCACTTCCTGAAGAGCGGTGAAGTTGTCGACTTGCACTTCACCTGTTACTAAGTCGACGGTCACTTCCGCAACATAGGTCGCCCAGGAATAGGCGCCGTAGGCGTCACCTTCATATTTCTGGTCGTCCCAGTGAATGCCAGGCGGCTCCTGGTATTGCACTCGCGTTCGCAGCGGCCCGGATGACGAGAGGTAATCGCGGACACATGCTTTGAATTCGTCACAGGAATAATTTTCGCTCAGCCCCGTTTCCGCGAACAATTTTTGCTTCAGTTCATGAGCCGCACGCTCGACGAGTTTGCCGACAATCATGGAGGTGCGCGAAGCAACTGTGGGTCCGCTGTTGGGAACTTGCGCGGTATCGGGCCGGCAGATCTCGACCTGATCGTAATCAATGCGAAGCACCTCAGCAGCGATCTGGGTCAAAATCGTGTTCGTGCCTTGCCCCATTTCGGTCATGGAGCACAGGATGCGAACGTTGCCCTCCGGAGTTCCCTCCAACTCCAGCACGGACTGAAGATAGCTTTCACCGGAACCTGTGAAACCGGCTCCGTGCATGAAAGACGCAAACCCGATACCTTTTTTCAGTGCGCCCGCTGCATTGCCGGTGGGGAAGATTTCCCTCTTCCGGTAATATCCGGCGGCTTGGAGCGCACGCTCCTGCAAGCCCGCAAGATCGAGTTGTTGTTTAATGATCTGGCCGGTTGCGGTCGCGTCGCCGGTCTGGAGAAAATTGCGGCTGCGAAACTCGTCCGGTGCGAGGCCGATAGAGCGGCCAACCTTGTCCATGTGCCGTTCGAGCGCAAACAGGCTTTGGGGAGCGCCGAAGCCGCGAAACGCGCCGTGTGGAGGAGCATTGGTGGCAACGGCCGTGCTGCGAATACGAACATTGGGGCAACGGTAGGGACCGGCGGCGTGAATGGTTCCGCGTGAAAGGACAACGGCAGAAAGCGTGGAGTACGCGCCTCCGTCAATTGTGAATTCAATGTCCATTGCGAGCAGACGCCCGTCCTTTGAAACCGCGGTGCGGTGGCGGGTGCGAGAGGGATGCCGCTTTGTCGTCGCGGCCATATCCTCCTCCCGGTCATAGACAATCTTCACGGGACGGCCGGATTTCCAGGCCAGCAGGGCCGCGTGACCCGCGATCATGGACGGATATTCTTCTTTGCCGCCAAACGCGCCGCCGGTTTCCTGCTGAATAATGCGAACCTTTTCAGTAGGCAGATCGAACAATTTCATCAGGGCTTTATGAGCGTAGTACGGGCACTGGAGGGATCCAGAAACCGTTATGCCGCCGTCGGGAGTGGCGTTCGCGAGCATTCCGTTTGGTTCGATATAGACGTGCTCCTGCGCACCGGTTGAATACTCCTCCTCAATGATGTGCGCGGCTTCGGCCCAAACGCTGTCAACGTCGCCCTTGTTCATCAAGTAACGTTTGAAGATGTTATCTTCGCCCCAGATAACGACGCTCCCCCGCAGCGCCTCCTCCATGTCAAACACCGCGGGCAAAGGCTCGTACACGATGTGTACAAGTTCTCTGGCGCGCCGCAGCTCATCCTTGTTCTTATGGGCGATCAGAAGGACCGGCTCGTGGGCGTGGTTCACTACTTTGCTTGCGAGGCACGGTTGATCGTCGTTGATTAGCGAGACAGCGTTTATCCCGGGGATGTCCTCGCTGGTGACGATGACAAACTCGTCCCAGGGCGCTCCGGCATCGAAGGAGATGCTTTGTATCCGGCCGCGCGGAATGGTGCTGCGGATGGTGGCGCCATGCAGCATACCGGGAATGTCGATATCGTCGACATACTTGGCCGTTCCGGTCAGCTTGCCCAGCACTTCTTTGCGCCGGACCGGCAAGCCGACAACACGAGACTCCATGCTTTACTCTACCGAAAATACCTCGGACCCTATTGCGTCCTCTTTGACTCGATGACGATCGAAGCAGGTCTGACCGCGGAGCAGCGTTGTCTTGACCTCACCTCTCAAACGTTGTCCGAGATAAGGCGTGCAGGGATGCCGAAAGTACAAGTTTTCCAGGCTGACTTGGAACTCCGCGGAAGGATCGAAGATGACCAGGTCGGCATCGAGGCCTGGCGCGATGCTTCCTTTCCGCGATTCCATTCCCGCCAGTTTGGCCGGCGCCTCCGCCATCCAGCGCACAACGTCGGTGATCGCAAAGCTTCGCCGGCTGGCTTCCGTCCAGATCGCGGGTAGACTCACGGATAATGAGCTCACTCCGCCCCAGGCCGACCGAAAGCTTCCGCTATCGAAGCACTTCATTGCAGGTGGGCAAGGGGAGTGATCCGTTGCAATCAGATCCATCGATCCGGCGCGTAAGCCCTGCCAAAGGGCAGCGCGATTCGCTGCATCACGGATTGGCGGCGCGCATTTGAATTGCGTGGCATGGTCAGGGATCGATTCCGATTCAAAGAAGAGGTAATGCGGACAGGTTTCGACAGTGATTGGCAAACCTTCCGCCCGCGCGTTTTCTAGTTCGTCCAGCGCCGCGGCGGTGGAGAGATGGACGATGTGAGTACGGCAGCGATACTCCCGGCAAAGTCGAATCAGAAGACGGATGGCTTCTAATTCCGCTTCGGGCGGGCGTGACTGCAGATACGTTCCGTAGCGTCCCCAGTCGGCCGATTCGGAATCCAAGAGGGCAGAGGCGCGGGTGATTGGAGCAGAAATCTCGGCATGCGCCAGAAGCGGCAGGCCAGTTTCGGCCACCTTGGGCATTGTCTCCCGGAGGTCTGCCTCGGTGACCATCTGGAATTCCTCTGTTCCCGGATGAGTCAGGAAGCATATGAAGCCACGGACACCGGCTCGCGACAGAGG
>DATHIZ010000349.1:0-6018 GCA_035316385.1 Bryobacteraceae bacterium
TTTAGGCCTCACCGGCAGCCCCGTTGGTTTCAGCTTCCTTCAGCAGCCGGTACATGGTAGCTCGACTTACGCCTAGGACCTCCGCAGCCTTCTTTTTATCCCCGCCGACGCGGCCCATAACGGTCCTCACATAACGGCGCTCCATTTCCGTCAGGGTGGTCAGGGTCTCATCCGCCGCTACCGCGTGCGCATCCAACAGGTGTCGCGGGAAATGGGTGGTATCGATTACGGAACCTTCCGCCAACATCACCGCCGCTGCCAGCACGCTGCGCAGTTCCCGTATATTTCCCGGCCAATGGTAGCGGCGCAGACAACTCTCCGCTTCGGAGGTCATGTGCCGGATGGGCTTGTTATAACGGCTTGCATATTCCTGAAGGAAGTGCCGTGAAAGCAGCGGGAGATCGTCCATTCTTTCGCGCAAAGGCGGCAACTGGATCTCTATGGTGGATAGCCTGTAGAAGAGATCGATGCGAAAGCGGCCGGCTATGCTTTCCTGATGAAGGTTCTTGTTGGTGGCAGTGACCAATCGAAAGCTCACAGGAGTAGATTTCACTGCACCCAACGGTTGAACCTCCCGTGTCTCCACCACTCGAAGGAGCTTCGCCTGCAATATTGTGGACAGGTCGCCAATCTCGTCGAGGAAGAGGGTGCCGCCGTCGGCTGCCTGGATCAGCCCCACCTTGTCTTGATACGCCCCGCTGAAGGCGCCTCTGCGAAAACCGAATAGTTCGCTCTCCAGGAGATGTTCTGGAATGGCCGCCGCGTTGCAGGCGATCAGCGATCTGCTTCCACCCGGCGAGTGGCGGTGCAAGGCGGCGGCCACAAGTTCCTTACCGGTGCCGCTTTCGCCGGTGATCAGAAGGTTCTCGAAATGCGGCGCCACGCGCCGAATGCGGGAGAACACGGCGCGAATGACGGGACTGGCTCCGATCAATCCCTCGAACTGATTCTGATGCAGCGATTCCTCATCCAATTCTTCGGCCGCCCAACGGCTTCGAATGGAATCGATGAGGGAATCGACGCGCCGCCGCAGTTCCATCGGACTAAAGGGTTTTGCGATGAAATCCGAGGCGCCGCGCTTGATGGCGCTTACTGCCGTGTCGATATTATAGGAACCCGTTAGCAGGACCACTTCGGTTGACAGGTCGGTTTGTTTCACCCGGTCCAGCAGATCAAAGCCCGACATCCCAGGCATCAGGACGTCGGTCAGTAGAATGTCCGCGCCATGGGTCAGCAACCTTTCCAGCGCCGGGCCGGGCTCCTGGTAGAGGTGTAGTTCCAAGTGGTCCTGGCTAATGGACTCGGCGATTATTTCGAGGATTGAGCTGTCGTCGTCGACCGCAATGGCGGAGACAACCCGCGGCCCCACGCGGATCGACGGATCTTGCATTGGGTCTCTGGCACCTTTAGCTTACCGCCTGCTCTCTGGCACCGCAAGCCTTCGCTAACGATGACTTCGGCGCGCGCTACTGAGGCTGAAGGCCGTAGACAGCGCGAAGGTGCTCGAACTCCCGGAGAGCATTCGCGGCCTTCGAATGTTCGCCGAGGGAACGGCAGGTGCGATAGATCTGATACTGTATCGAGGCCTCGCGCGGCGCCAGCTTCGCCGCATTTTCCAAGGCTCGCAAGGAGTCTCGGGGACGATCGCGTTCGGCATAGATTCGGGCTGCCAGCTTCTGGCCTGCCAGGTCGCGTGGATTCGCCGACAGTGCCTTTTCTGTAATGGCGAGTGCGGAAGCCGAATCTCCCGCTGCCAGGCGGAGACGCGCTAACCCGATTTGAGAGCGGGGAAGAGCCGCCGACGAACGGTATGCTTCCTCGGCTTCTCCGGTGCGGCCGAGACGCTCGAGACAGCTTCCCAGAAACGACTGCGCCTGCGCGTAGCCGGGATTCCGCTCGAGTGCTTTCCGTAGCCACTTGGCTGCCTCTTCTGGATTGTCGAGCTCGGTATCGTAATGCCGGCCGAGATAGTAGTAGGGGCCGAAGTCATCCGGGTTACGACGGATCGCCTCCGCCATTTGACCGCGAAAGAGAAGATACTGGCCGGCCACATAGTAAGCTACCCCGAGTACCTTCGCTTCCCCGGTGTGGCGGAGAATTCGAATGGCTTTGTTCGGGTTATTGCGCATGATTGCAAGAATGCCCAGCCAAAGCTGCCGCGCTGAGGGATCAAGGGCGTCGGCGGCGGCCGTGGCCCGGTCCGCCTCGCCGGAGAGTAGGGCCAGACGGATTGCGTGTGTGGCCGGCGTGGGGGCCGGTAGCAGAGGAATCAGGTCGGGGCCCTGCGCAGAAGCTGCGGCTTGCCAAACCACTACAATGAACGTTATGCAGCGGGCCTGGCTACTAACAGTGTTCACGGCAATGAGTTTCCCAGTATACTCCCAGTTTCTTCCCGATCTGCAGGCAAAGACGCCCGAAGAATACGACGCTTACCTGGATGTTCTGGATGGGCCGGTTCTCGATAAGGGCGTGGCGTTTGAGCATGCGTTTCCGTCGTCAACGCTGCTGCTGCCCGTGTGCGAGCTGATGGCCCGCGAATGGAGATCCCGCGGTGATGCCGCGCGTGCTGTTGAGGCGGCTGAGCATGGCTTGGCGATCGCACCGGACTATGTGCCGCTGCTGGTGGAACTCGCGGACTTGTTGTCGAACGGTTCGGCAAAGTTAGATGACGCCGCTCTTGCGGCCCGGCGGGCTTTGACGTTGCTTGAGACCATCAAGGCGCCACGGCGAGTGGGAATCGATGAGTGGACCGCTGCGGTATCCCGGTTGAAGGCGCGGGCGAGAGAGGCGCTGGGATCGGTTCTATACAAGAGGGACGACGTGGCCGGAGCCGTGAAGGAATTTGAGGCCGCACTGGCCGAGCCGGTCACACACGACCCTTCGCTACACTACCGGCTGGGGCGTCTGTATGCGATCACCGGCCGCGAAGCCGAAGCACGAACTCAACTGGAAGAGGCCGCGCGCCGGGGCGGGAAAGTGCTCCGCGAGCGGGCGAATGCGGCGCTCGCGGAGCTGCGTTAGGAACTGTCTTGTAATACCCCCAGATAGGATTCCCCACCGCTTTTGAGGAACATGGTTTGTGCACTAACGTTTTCAATGACTTACAGAAAGTTGATTTTTGGCCTTCGGAGAGAGACGCCGCTGCATGTTCCTTCTTCGCCTTACATCGCCGCGGGCGATCAATTTACTCCCTTGCGGTCATGGCTCCGACGAGTTCGTGAAAGTTGGGGGCTGTCAAAAACCCTTCCGCAGGCCGTAAACATTAGGCGTTCACTTCCAGCGCGTCCTTATCGCTTTGGAGTTTTGCTACTTTCAGGGTTCGTCGCCCTGTGACGACGGCCCCAACCAAGGTAACGCCTGTGCTGAAGCTGACGATAAGTCCAGGCGTTGTTGTCCAAAGCGCGCTCACGCTCAAAAGTGGCAATCCGAGCCAAACGGTAGCCCCGCCAAAAGTCAAAGCTCCAGCTGCGCTCAATAAACATGGCCAGAGATCCTCTATTAAGCTAGCTATGCGCTTAAAACCAGATTCTTTTTCGACATCTACGGCTGCATTTTTTAAGTGAGGGTACAAGCGTATCACAACGTGGAGCACGGAAGGACTATTGGTACAATCGAAGGGCGGAGAGTGGCGGATTCGAACCGCACCGTGCTGGCACACGGCTAGCCGAGTCAACAACTTGGCTTGAAGATTCCCTGCTCGCGTTTCTCAAAAAATCGCCGCTGCGCAGAGCGCTTTTTCATTCGTCCTGGTGGACGCGCGCAGCGCGGCGTGGCGGATCACAGATCACCCAAAATTATTATCTCCCATGGATTCCGCCATTTAGCCGACGTTTCCGCAGCGCTGCAAACGCTGTCCCGTCTCCGGATCGGCTACGCTGTAACCGAAGTGAGCCGCTACGCGCGCGTGACAACCCGAGGCTTGTGCAAAGTGACAAGCGGGAAGTCCGTCCAGGCAACACCACAATTCATACCAACGAACCCAAAATGCAAAACTGCAAAACGAACCCATTCCCAATATCGAACACTCGCCCCGAACCCACAAAGTCAACCCGGCCCGGGTTTGTACCAACGAACCCAAACCGGTAACTATTCACGCCGGCTCCGGTTCCGCTATTCTGTAACCGCAGTGAGCAGCTACGCGCGTCCGGCAAGCCGAAGCTGCATCCAGGCAAAACGCAAAACTGCAAAACGAACCCATTCCCAATATCGGACACTCGCCGCAAGCCCCCAAATTCACCCCTGCGCGTACTTGTACCAACGAACCCAAACCGGTAACCATTCACGCCTACCCCCGTATCCCATTTGTGAAGGAAAAGAGGAACGCTAACGGTGGATAACCTGACCGACGAGGCGCTAATGCTCGACATTCGGGATGGTCAGGTGGGTAAGCTCGCGGTCCTGTTTGAGCGCCACCACCGCCAGCTCTTCAGCTTCTTTTATCGGCAAACTACCAACCGCGAGCTCAGCGAGGACCTCGTTCAGGATGTCTTCTTCCGCCTGCTGAAATTTCGCGATACCTATGTGCCGAAGACATCGTTTTCCGCCTGGATGTATCAGGTGGCCCGGAACGCCCAGATCGACGCGTTCCGCAAACGCAAGAGCGAATCGTCGTGGAGCGATTCCCAGCCCGAACCTGTCAGCGCCGAGCCGCACATCGAAGAGCGGCTTCGCAAGCGCCAGGAAGTTGCGCTGCTGCAACGGGCCATGGCCGCCCTGCCCGCCGAAAAACGGGAGGTGCTGGTGCTCAGCCGTTATCAGAATTTGAAGTATCACGAAATTGGAGAAATCCTCGGATGTGAAGTGGGTGCGGTGAAGCTCCGCGTCTACCGGGCCGTCCGGGCATTGGGACAGATATTTGCGGAAATGTCAGGAGAAAGAGCGTCATGAATTGCGAAAAAGCGAGAGAACTCTTCGCCGACGATCTGGCGGGAACTTTGGAACCGGCCGCTGCCGGCGATTTTCGAAGCCATCTTCTGGAATGCCGCGCCTGCCGTGAGGAGGCGGATCACTTGCATACTACCTGGAAATCGCTCGAACGCATTCCGGAGCCCGATCCCGGCCCCGAAATGCGCACACGCTTCTACCAAATGCTCGACGCCTATCAACAGGGCCGCCGTGAAGCCGCCGCCACCCAGCGCTCCTGGTGGCAATGGTGGCCGCAGCAACCGGCCTTGCAATTCGCTCTCAGCCTCGGTCTCCTTTGCGCCGGCCTCGTCGGCGGCCATCTCGCGACCGTGCGCGAACAAGCCAACCCTGAAATCAGCCAGCTTCGCGGAGAAATTCACAACATGCGTCAACTAGTCACTTTGTCGTTATTGCAGCAGCAGTCTGCCAGCGACCGTTTGCAGGGAGTCAATTGGAGCTACCGCGCGGAGCAGTCCGACACCGAAGTGCTCTCCGCGCTGCTTCACACCATCAATCAGGATCAAAGCGTCAATGTGCGCCTGGCCGCGGTCGACGCCATGCGGAATTTCGGAGATAGTCCAGTCGCGCGAAAGGGCCTCGTGCAGTCGCTAACCAAACAGACCTCGCCGCTGATCCAGATATCCATCATCGATCTGCTCGTCGAACTCCGCGAGCGGCAGGCCGCGCCCGCCATGCGTTTTCTGTTGGCGAGCAGCGGACTCGACGAAAACGTAAAGAAGCGTATTGAACTGGCTTTGCAGCAAATCGGCTAGCCTAAATCGAGAAAACAGGAGATATTTATGCGATTCAATTGGATGTTGACTATCGCCGCCGCACTCGTGTGTCTCGGCGATGCCTATGCAGAGGTTGTAGAAAGGAATACAACGCAGAAGACCTTTGCGTACTTCGGAGGCAGTGGCCGCAAGCTGATCGTTGACGATGTTCACGGCGCCATCGACGTGGTTGCCTACAACGGTTCCGAAGTCCAGGTTACGGTGAATGAACACTGGCGGGCGGACGACTCCGGAAAGATGCAGGAGGCGCGCAGAGATGTCAAGCTCGATATCAGCCAGCAGGGCAACGTGGTCCGTCTCTACGTCGATGGACCCTTCC
>DATHIZ010000350.1:0-15733 GCA_035316385.1 Bryobacteraceae bacterium
CTGGGAATTCGCCGGCAGAGACATGGACGCGCTTCCGCTCGAAGAGTGTTACCAAATTGCGGACCGGTTAAAGAGAAATTTGAAACTGGGCGGAGGTTGGGCGCTTCAGTGTGATCTGATTCGCGGAGAGTATACGGAGTATGCGCCAGCCAATACGGCGTGGCCGGAACCGGTCTCACAAATGGTCGAAGAGGAGCGCAGTTACCGGTTCCAATTGACGGGCACGCAGGCATCGACTCGCCTCAGCCGGTATTACCTTTGTTTGTCGTATGAAGCGAGCGCTGCGCAGGTGGCGGCGCGGAAGCTGATGGGACTGAACGACGAAGCCCCGCTGTCGGGAGGCGACGCCGATCTGGACAAGTTCAATAAGAAGGTCGAAGAACTCGAAGAGGCCCTTTGGATTTCTGTTCGCAGCGTTCGCCGCCTCAAAGGCTATTACAAGGCGGTCGGCGAAATAGACCAACACTGCGATGAATTGCTTGAATATCTCCGCCTATGCATCTCGGGGGATTGCTACGCGTTCGCTGTTCCGGACGTTCCCATTGATCTAAACCAATACCTCGCGGTGAATGACCTTGGATACGTCCAACACGAAATGCGGGATGGGAACGGCAAGCGCGTTCCAGCGGGTGTGCGTGGACTTGAGCTCGGTGATCCGCTGGATGATCTAATACCTGGCAAGTGCGTGCGGATATTGGCCGTGGACAGTTTTCCGGAGGATTCCTTTGCGGGTATCTTACGGGAGCTTGACCTGGTTCCGCTATCGTTTCGGTTCACTCATCAAGCGGCCATTCTAGGCGACGTGACGGCCGCAAAGATCCACTTGGATAACAAGGGCAAGTGGAAGTTTCGTGGAACGGGCGGATTAAAGGGAAAAATCAAAGGCCCGACGAACGAAGATGTCGATATTGAGGCGCTAAAGCTGGCAAAGGACGCAGAGTACGCGCAATCGGCCGCAGAACATGGCCGGGAAACCTATTGCCGCTATTCAGGAAAAATCATCCTGATGGATTCCAGCGTGAGCGCCATGGTGGAAGCGTCGAGAACGCTTGCCCAGCGCTTGCGGCATTGCGGCTTTACCTGCCGTATTGAAACCGTGAATGCCGCGGCGGCATGGCTTGGTTCGTTACCCGGACAGCACTACAAAGACACGCGGGTCAGTGTTATTAGTACTGAGAATTTGGCGCATATGATGCCTCTGTCCCAGCCGTTTATGGGGCATCTCTACAACCCCTCGCCGCTGTTTCCAGACAAATCTCCGCCATTGTTCTATGGGTTGACGGCTGGCGCAGCGCCGTATCGTTTTAACTGCCATGTGGAGGATACGGGGCACACGGTTTGCGTAGGCCCGAACGGATCGGGAAAGACTTCGCTGGTCTCACTGAGTATGTTGCAGGCGTTTCGCTATCCAGGGGCGCAGGTATACGCTTTTGACAAAAAGAAGTCGCTCTACATGCTAACAACATGTGTTGGCGGCAACTTTATTGATCTGTCGCCGTCAAGCAAAACGCGCCTATGTCCGCTGGCTGATCTGTTGACGCCGGAAGACCAGCAATGGGCTGAGCAATGGGTGGCGCTGCTGGTCGAGTGGAACAACCTGGTGGTGACGCCGGCGGTCATCAACGATATTCGCTTGGCTGTTTCGAGGCTTTCCCTGTCCAGGGCCAGCCGCAGCCTCAACGATCTGTATCTGGCGTGCACCATGCCCGAATTAAAGCAGGCTTTGCAGTTTTATCTGGGCTCCATTTTGGACGGCCAGGAAGACGGTCTGAAGCTTTCGCGGTTCACCGTGTTTGAAATGGATCGTCTGTATTCGCTGGACCAGCGGCTCATGAATGGAGCGTTGTTCTACGTCTTCGGGCAAATCCGGAGACGGCTTCGCTCGGATGTCCCGACCTTCATGTTCGTTGACGAATTCCGCGCCGCTCTTTCGCATCCATTGGCGGCGAAGGCGTTCAGCACCTATCTATTTGAAGGCCGCGCCTTGAACTTGGCAGTATGGCTGGTGATTCAAGAGCTCGGTGAGACATTGGCGTCCCCGTTGAAAGGTGCAGTCCTCGAACAGTGCTTCACCAAGATCTGCTTGCCGAATCCCCAGGCCTCTCTGGAAGGCAGGCGCAACTATGAGGCGCTGGGCTGCAACAGAGCGGACATTATGGCCATCGCTAGCGGTATTCCAAAGCAGGATTATTACTTGATGCAACCGGCCGGAAACCGGCTGATTTCGCTGGAGCTTGGCCCGGTCGTGTTGGCGTTGCTTGCGTCCGGAGACAAGGATCGCGAAGTGATGGATGCGCTCATTCAGAAGCTCGGCCGCAAGCAGGCGGTAGAGGCATGGTTGCGCCGTCACAACTTGCACGACTGGGCCGATCACTATCAATTTTTGGCCGGAATGGGCCAAAACGCCGCTACGGAGGCGGCAGAATATGCTCACGCCTAAACTCTCTTTGTTTTTTAGCAGCGCAGTGGCCATACTGTGTCTGCTCGCATCCCCTCAGCAGTCGCACGCGCAGTTTCTACCCGGCGGGGTGGTTGTCTGTGCGAACTGCGCTACAGCGCCCACGCAACTCACGATGGAGGCGAAGCAGGCGCTTCAATACCTAAAGGATGTTGAGATCGCGCTCAACACTTACGACCACCTTCAGCTGATGATTCGCGAGGTGCAGCAACTGGCGGAGCATCCGAGCACGAATATTAGCGCGGATCTTGCCTTGTTCTCTGGCGTGCTTCAAAGCTCCGCGTCTTTAGCGATGGATTTGGGGCAAATGGATGCGATCTTCAACAGCCAATTCCAACCATTCGCACCGTCGCCGGTGGTCGACTATGCCCATCAATACGCGACGTGGGCGACCACGGCTTTGAACGGGCTCCACTCTTCCGCTGATAGCGCGGCGGCGCAGGGCAACATGATTCAAAACGAACAGCTGTACATGCAACAGCTGAACATGCTGAATCAACAGCAAAACGGAATCGACCAGGGGATTCAAATCTCCAATTCTGTTGGGCTCGAAACAGTGGCGCAGTTAGAGCGGCTTCGCATGTTGACGATAGCCAACATCCAACAGAACGCAACGCTGGCGACCGCATCCTTGAACACACAACAGGCCAATATCATCACTCAGGCAAACCAGTTTCAAGATAATGGCATCGGCGCTGACCAGAGGGGCTGGTAGGTCTATGAGCGGCCGGGATAAGATCACCCTCGGTTTAGCCCTCATCGCGCGGAATCCAGGAAGCCTTTTGTTTCTTTTCCCGCTGCTGTTTTTGGGTTTGATGGCGGCGGTGGTGTTTGGCTTCTTTTACCTATTAATCAAGGCTTTGGAGATCGCCCTAGCGCCACCGCGAAGGCCCACACCAGCGCAAATAGAAACGCCTACGATCTTGCTCATGAAGGAGTCCAAGTGGTAACCCTTTTTCTGTTTTATCAGTTGGGGCTTGGTGGCGCTCCGCAGATTAGTGACCCGTCCAACTTCACTTCTATGTACGAGGCATTGGAGCCTCAATGGATGGCAAGGGTCCTGCCTTACGCGCAGGATTTGTTCTGGGCACTCGCAGTTCTCGATATGGGCGTTTTTGGATGGTCGTTGATCCGGCGGCACGGCCATAACATCCAGGGAGCGATCCTCAGCACTACGAACCAGCTGGTTATCTTGGGCGCGTTCCTAGCGCTTCTGCAGAACGCTTCGACGTGGATGGTTTACATCGTGAACATGTTCATCACTGTGGGCAAGGCTGGGTCCGGCGTGTCAGTCATTCAGCCTAGCGTCATCCTCAGCAAAGGCTTCGGCATTGCCTTTTCCCTATTGGGCCAGTCCGTATTGGCGGGCCTGTTGGCAGATCCGTTGACGGCTATTGCGATGGTCATTGCTGCATTCTGCATTGTCATGGCGTTTACGTTTATCACGATTGAATTCGTCGTCACAAAAGTACAGACGTTCCTGGCCTTGGGAATGGGCGTGTTCTTCCTTGGTTTCGGCGGATCGTCCTGGACTCGCAACTATGTCGAACGGTATTTTTCTTACTCCGTTTCGAGCGGTGTGCGGTTGATGACCAGTTACTTCTTGATTGGCGCGGGGCTCACTCTCAGTGATGTTTGGCTGAACCAAGCCAACTCGGCGCCGTGGTCTCTCGCGGGCGTGAAAAGTGCATGGATCATCATGATTGGGGCGATTCTGTTTTCCGCGATTTCGTGGAAGGGCGCGGCGATGGCGGCACAGCTTCTCGGTGGTGGTCCAAACCTCTCTCACAACGAAGTTTTTCACGCTATGGGGGCGGCAGCGCAGGCGGGAGTAACGGCTGCGCTGGTTGCATCAGGCATTGGAAGTGCAGCCGCGAGCGCGATAGGGGCGGGCGCGGCAAGTGGTGGGCCGAGCGCATCTGGTGGCGGGGCGCGTGCATTGTCCGGCGGATCGCCGACCGGAGGCGGATCGACACCGGCTTCGAGACCACCCAGTTCTGGTTCCGGCGGTGCCAGGGGGCCAAGTGCGTATCAAGCTGCCGGCGCGGCCGTTAGTGCGATTCACAGTGCTGGCGGTGGTGGCAGTCATCAGGTGCATCCGCCGTCGCTCAACGGTCTGAACGGTCACGGTCACGATTAACGGAGGAAAGAAAACCCATGGGAACAGTTGCCGCAGAGCGGCCTCAACTGAAAGACGTAATTAATGAAAAGGTAGGCGCTTACAAGCGCGAATGGGAAGAGCGATACTCTTCCCTAATTGTCGGGCGGGCGCATTGGAAGTACACGGCGTGGGCGGAGCTCGTCATCATTGCCGGAATGGGAGCGGCGCTTTGGAATACCGCGCGTACGCCTCAAAAAGATCTCTACGTTGTGGAGAGAACCGGCAACGCTGTTAACTACGCTGGGCCGGTCAGACCCGTCAATATGGATGACGCGTCTTGGGATGAGGTGCGCGTCGATGCGTTGAAGAAATTTATTGCGGCGTGGCGCACCGTCACCTCTGATGCTGCCGCCCGGAACCTCAATTGGGATACGGCTTTTGCCTTTGTGGGCCGCGGCACTTCGGGGTACGCGGCCTTGTCAAAGTGGTTTGACGAAAACGACCCAGGCAGGCGCGCCAACAGGGGCGAATTGGTCACCGTCCAATACAAAACGCACGATAAACCTGTCGCCGGCTCCAACACCTACGAGATCTGGTGGACGGAAACAAGGTACGACGTGAACGGCCAAATGGTCGCCACGAAAACCTGGAGAGCTCGCATCGTTTACGTGCAAAAAGTGCCAACTGAAGAGTTTGCCAGATCGGTTAACGGGCTCGGCATTTTAGCCACCGAACTCACGTTTGAACCGGTCGAGGAAGGGATGAGATAGCCATGACCAAAGCTTTTCTGGTCGGTTTGGTTTTCGGTTTCGTCTCGTTGGCGCAAACACCCGCGCTGCCGCCTATGCAACAGGCCACGCCTGCGCAGCCTGCCAATGCTCCACAAGCGAATCAGCCGACCAACCCGGCAAGTGTCCGACCTCGAAGGCGCGACTCGGATCTGCCGTTGCAGGTCACGCGAGAGGCGCCGCTTCCAGAGAGCGCACGCCAAGCGCTGTCGTTATCTCAGATATCGGTAGACACAGGGGTCGAAACCAAACAGGGCGCGGATGGACGAATCATGTTGACCTATGGAACCGGCACGCCAACGATCGTCTGTGCGTTGCTCAATATCACGGAAGTAGACCTAGCCCTAGGCGAAACAGTCGTCAAAGATGGGCTGGATTTGGGAGACGGCGGCAAGGAGTTTTTCGTTACGGTCAGACATGCTGGCAGCGGTACAAATGCATTCGATTACTTAACGATTAAGCCGATTTCCGCCGATGTCGAAATGACCATGACGGTGGGAACGAACAGGCGTGTTTATTACCTGCGCGTCCGGAGCACAGAAAAGAATCACATGACCAGGATTGCCTTCTCTTATCCGGAAGAAGAGGCAAAGGCCCGGCAGCAAATGGCGCTCGCACTATCGCGAGCGCAAGAGGCGACGACGGCTTCCCTACCCGGCGCAGCGACGGCCGGAAAGTATAGCCGGTTGAACGTTCCAACGGCACCAGAGCCGGTTGTAAAACCGTGGAAGTACACCCTCAAAAAGAAGGGCCGCGATGTGGAGTACATTGTCCCGGTCTCGGTGGGCGATGACGGCGGACATACCCATATTGAATTGCCCCAGGAAGCGAAAGTGCGCGGTTTACCGGTGCTTCAGATTAGTGACGCCACTGGCCCGATACCGGCGAACACGCATTGGGAAAACACCACCTTGATAGTAGACGCCTTATTCGAGAAGGGCTGCCTACTTGAAGGCGTCGGCAAGAAACAGCAGAGTGTCTGTATTTACAACCAAAAACTCGCAAAGGACAAGAGAAGTGGGACTAACTAGTCTGAAAGGGCGCATTCCCAAAATTGCAAGCGCGATGTCGCCGCGCATTATCTGGATTGGCTCTGCGCTGGGTGTGGTTCTTCTCGTCGTTGTCGTCTATGGTTTCCGGTACCGATTCCAACAACGAGAGGAGCAAAGAGCGGCTTATTCCGCTCAGAACACGGTGGTGGACGCGGCCGTTAGCACCAGAAAAGATCTCCATGGAAGGCTGACGCCGTTGGATAATTTGGAGGAGCCGTCGCCCGTCCAAACGGCAGCAAACAATGTGGCGCAGGGCGCTAAGGGCGTGGTTAGGGCTGTCGCGCAGCCGTGGGGAAACAACGAACAGCAGCAGCTGGCGAACTACCCATCTCAACCGCCTGCGGAAGATCCAATCGAGCAGAGACGCCGGCGTGCGTACGAACGGCGAATGGCGGCGATTGAATCGCCCACTGGGGTAGCGGTGAATGCGTCTCCGGAGGTAAAGCCGACCGATTCGTTGGCAGAGTTGGCAAAGCTTGCAAACAACGCAGCACCACCTGCGGCAACCGCCTCTGACAAACACGATGGCTTTGCATCGGACGATCCAAACGGTCAGGAAAACAAACGCGCTTTTCAGAAAGAAGCGAGCGACAACGACTATATAAAAGCGACTCGTATTGCACCTCTTTCGCCATGGGTTGTGGAGCGAGGAGACAGTATCGAGGCCGGATTACCGAACAAGCTGGTAACCGATCTTCCAGGCGATTTAATCGCGGAAGTAAAGCGCGATGTCTACGACTCCCCGACCCATCGCTACTTGATGATTCCAGCTGGATCGTTGCTGGCTGGGGAATACAATTCGTCGGTCTCGTATGGGCAACAGAGGGCGCAAGTCGTCTGGACTTACCTGCGTTTTCCGGATGGAACCTATGTAGATCTCGAAAAATTTATCTCGCATTCCGCGGATGGCGCGGTCGGTCTTAAGGACCAGGTGGATAACCATCTCAAACGGTTGATCGGCGGTATCGCATTGACATCCGGGTTTGCTGCAGGAATCCAGATTTCGCAAAATCGTTCCGGCGGTAACAGCACGTTCACCTATCCATCGAACACTCAATTGGCAGCCTCAGCAGCTGGCCAACAAGCGGCGTCACTGGGAGAAAACCTGACATCCAGGAACCTCAACCTGCAGCCGACGATTAAGATCCGGCCGGGCAACAATTTCGCTGTTTCTGTGATGAAGACGATCATCTTCCCGGGCCCATACAAACCACTCCAGGCGAATGCACGCAAGGTGGTTCTTCAATGATTGTTAAGCGCAGAGGGGAGATCGTAATTTTTACTCTGGGTGTCCTCGCGTTCATGACGCTTCCGTTGATCGCGAAGCACTTGGGGCTTAGCTTTAACGACACAACTAGCGTGCCAACCGGACTGTATCGAACAGCGTCCCCAGACAAATTTCAATACGTTGCGGTATGCCTTCCACAACAGACGGTGCAGGTTGCGACCCGTGCTGGCATAGCGATACCTGGAGGCGATTGTCACGACGGACACCAACCTATTTTGAAGCGGCTCTACTATGCATCAAACGAGCACCCCATTGAGCTCAGTGAGCGTGGGTTTCGCGTCGATGGGCGGCCTCTCGCCAACACCGTGCCCAAAGAAAAGTCGAGCAAGGGCAAGTCACTAAATCACTTCGCATTTGGCCTGTATACGCAAGGCTTATGGGTCATCTCTGACTACAACGCGAACAGCTTTGACTCACGGTATTTCGGGCCGATTCAACCGGAAGAAATTCTTTACTACGCCGCCCCGGTGTGGGTGTTCTAGGAAACGTTAAGGAGGATCTATTATGCCGAAAAAAATAACCATTGAACTTACTGAAGAAAACGCCGCGTTCCTGGACCAGTACGGCACAGTGCGCGGTATCGCTGGTGAAAAGAAGGCGATGGAAAGAGCCCTGTCAATGGGAACCGTAGCCGTCAATAAAGCGCTGTCTGATTTGTTCAAAAGCGATAAGGAGTTCCAGGATTTCGTGGCGACTCTTACCGCGCCAAAACAGAAAAAGGCGAAAGCCAAAACGCCGACGCAAACGCCTGCCCAGCAAGTGAAGGGCGCTGCATAAAGAGGACTAGATGGCGACCCAAGAAGAGATCATTCGGGCGACACCAGTAGAAGACGTGGTGACGCGGCCGGCGGAAGTGCGTTACGGCAGCGACACATTAGCAATGGCAATGGCTGGCGAGGGGCCGCAAAATAAACAGGAACCGCAGAGCGCGGCGGAGGTGATCGCGGCAGGAAGTCTGCTGGAATTTGCCAGAACACAGCGGTTCGCTTTTCAAAGTGAGACCACAAGAAGTATCGAATTCGGCGTGATGCTTGGCAGTGAGGAGATGTTAACTCTCACGCTTCAGCGCCCAGATTATTCGTCTCCCCTTGAAGGTGCGCGTCTGGATTTGGAGGGTGGTGGAGAGCCACAATTCATCGCTGCCCCAGCGGCCATACAGCTCCTTTCGCCGCAAGCGCGAAAGGACTGGGCTGATAACACGACTGAGTTCTCCATCGAGCTAGCGGTGAAGGCCGCAGAAGTGGTGGACGTGGCGGAAATGTTTGCCCAAGTTGCTGCTGCGCCGGGCACTACTTTTGGTGTGCCAGAGAAGCTGCTGGCTGCCTACATTGAGGAGCAATTACGGGCAGGCAGTGACCACATCAATCTGACCCAAAGCTATCTGACAGATGACCCAAAAGCGGCCGACGCGCGGCACACTTTGGCGCTCAATCAACTGTTGCCTTTGATCGAAGAAGCGCAAAAAAAGGGCGTCACATTTGAGTCCGGCGAAGCGCTTTTGGCGGGCGAAAAGTTCCGCGAGGTTATTGCTGTCCGACCTCACGAGGAAGCGGAAAACAGGATCTCGGTAACGCTGTAAACGGCGTTAACGGGAAATGCTAACCGTGTTTCCACGAAGTGGGTGGCGTCTACTACATTCAAAAACGGTAAACGGCGTTAACGGAAAAAAATGCTACAAACGAAAACACATCAACTTTCACTGCCCGAATCTGCGGTTGTCGGGCAGCTTTACACCTACGGACGGCCGGGCGAAGATGACCGCTCACAGCCGAGAGATTCTGGCTGCGATTCGGGGCGCGACTTTGGGCGAGAACGCGACCCAATCCCGCCCTTGGAACCGGCGAACGAATACTCGGATCTGATGCATGACCCGGCAGGCAACTCAGGGGCGGTACCGGGCGACAAGCGCGATGTTTGGGATCGGATGTAGGTGGGGTCGGGGTCGGATGAAAAACGGAGAGGAACTGAAGGTGACCATTGGTACGCGGCTGACTGAGAGCGAGGCTGCGGAGTGGGCGGAGTACACACGCAGAAATGAAAGTCGGTCCAGCCTTCTTCTGCGTGAGCTCATTCGATCCGAATTGGATAACTGGAAGTTCCGGTCTCCGGTTGTGCGGGAGAGGGTGGCGGCAGAACAGCTGCGGGAGTTGTTTGCCGAGACGATGGCGATGACCTTGGAGGGTGAGGATCTGGAACGGTTCATGGCGATTGTCCGCAGGGTGGCACCGGACAGTGAATTCGTGAAGCGGTCCAATGAGGAGCCAGAGGAGAGCGACCGTGGCTAGGCGCGACGATGCGGCTCTGTGGGGTGCGTTTCCGGTTCGCTTCCTCATAGGGAAAGCGCTAGGGGTCGGGTTGACGTTCGTACTGCTTCCGGTCTGGTGGACGGTCAACGATTGGGTGGGCCGGACGGAGTTGCAGCAACGGTACGCGTGGACCTATTTGCGAGTCAGAGCGGAGTCCTTGGGGCAGCCGGTAGCCAATGGGAAGTTTGGCACGAAGCGGGCGTATCAGTTGCTGGTGGAAGGGCCTGCCTCCGACCTTGCGTTGGTGGACGATACCGAGCTCAAGGATAGGCGAGCGGCGGTCCACGAAGCAAAGGTTTTAGTGCAGCCAGTGTTGCTGCGGAACTGGATGCAGGAAATGGTGTTCCCGAACGGCTGGCTGTGGCAGTTTTCCTGGTTTGCCGGACTCACGCTTTTGTCTGGTTTCGTGTTCATCAGTGCTGGCGTCCGCTGGGACTTCGCCCGGCGGCGCAAGGCGCAACTGGGCGTGCATCTTACGGGGTCTCGGGAAGTCAGCGTGAAGGAGTTCAACGACGCGCAGCCGAGCGCTGATGGCGGGATCAAAATCCAGGTGGGCAGCGGACCAAAAGACCAGGTGCACATCGCTGAGGAACTGCTGGTGTATCACATGGCGCTGTTCGGTTCATCAGGCATGGGGAAATCCTCGATCTTGTTGGATCTGGTGAAGCAGATCCGGGAGCGCGCCGAAGCGGCGATTATCTATGACCCGAAGGGCGAATTTCGGGACAGGTTTTACGACGAAAAGACCGACATGATTCTGGACCCCACAGACGCCCGTTCGGTGTATTGGGAGTTAGAACGCGAGGCGCGGGATGAGGCGGAAGCAACACCGTGGGGCATGGCGTTTTACCCGGAGGAACCCAATTCACAAGCGTTCTTTAAGAAGCACCCCAGATTGATCCTTGGTTACCTCATCAGCCGCTATTCGGCTTGGAACGAAAAGGAGCCAGCGGAGCAGGCAACGACCGCCAATCTCGGTCTGTGGTTTGCCAGGGGTGAGGAGTACATCTTGCCACGTGTTCGTGGGACGGAACATGAGCGCACCTTGAACCGTGGGAAGAAAAACGAAGCGGCAGTCATTTCAGACCAGTCTCAGGGCATGTTCTCCACGCTTGGTGAAGTGGCGAAACCGTTGCGCATGTTCCCGGAGAGTCGGGAAGACCGGAAGATTTTCAGCGTACGGGACTATGCCGAGAAGCGGCCCGGCATCTTGTTTCTGACCTCAACACCGTTGACGATAGACGCGCTCCGTCCGCTCCACTCCGCCATCATTGACATGCTCATTCTTGCCACGCAAGCGCCAGTGAATGAGAGTAAGCCGCTTAAGAAGCTGTGGTTCATTTTGGATGAGGTCGCCAGCTTAAAAACGCTGCCCCAGTTACCGGAAGCGTGGCCAAGCAAAGGGCGTCCGGTACCACTCTTGTATTGGGCTTCCATGACAACGCGCAGGCTGAAAGGTATTACGGAAAATTGGCCACGTCCATCATGCAGGCGTACACCAATATCGTCTTGGGCGTGGGAGAGTCAGAAGGCGCGAAGTATGTGGCTGATGTGTTGGGTGCGGAAGAGGTAGACCGGATCGGTATCAACGAACCGGCACATAGCATCGGCAAGCACAATCGGGCGACCAGTTACAGCAGCAACGGTGGCCAGTGGATACCGGTCATTCACTGGTCTATCATCCATAACCTGCCACGCTTCCATGGCTTCGTGGTGCAGAAGGGGAAGGTTGTTCGGCTTGCGGTGCAGAAGCCTAATATTCCAAAGATCACAGAGCGTATCGAACGCATCATTCCGCCACTCATTTATAGGGAGCCCCCGGCGCCGCCTAAGTTGGAGGAAGGAGCGCCCGACTGGCCTCCCGGCTGGGAAGCAGAGGAGCCGAATGCGCCAGCGGAAAAGGTTCGCCCGGCCGCGCCGGTGGATGACGTGGAACTGCCAAAGCCAGAGTTAGTGGCAGCGATGAAAGAGACCTGGGATCAAGCAACGAAGAAGCCGCGCAGCAGAAAGAAAAAAATACCGTGGGGTAAGTCTTCGGGCCAGCAGGATCTTGGATTGGCTGAAGGCGCAGAGGGTGTATGAGCGTGGTCCAAGAAACAGGGGATTGGCTGATGCGCAGGGGGGTGGATTGGTATTGCCGGATCTTCGGCCATAAATTGTGCTTTGAAGATGGACGCAGGGCCACCGAACGGGAGGTAATGGATACCTACGTGGACGAAGAGTTGATTTGCTCAACGTGCAAGCGTTTCTCAGACGATACCGATGAGGTTTTCGTGTGGGGCATTATCCCTTACTTGCCTTACTGGATCAATGGCTGACGGCTCGGCTGGTGGCTTGACAAAGAGAGATGGTCACCTGCTGGACTCAGGGCGCGATGCTGCCGGATCTTCGGCCATAGATTGTGCTTCGAAGACGGACGCCGGGCCACCGAACAGGAAAGTGTGGACACTTACTACACGGAAGACCTGATTTGCTCAACCTGTAAGCGTTCGCGCCAAGACATTGGGCTTAGAAAGGAGCTAATTTTTATCGTGATGAAAGACAAGATTCAAATCGAGATCGACGCCGCTATCAAGCAAAAGGCGGAGGGGTGGCAAAGAACATTCGAAGCCTTGGCAGAGGGGGCCGCGAAGGATGGCCGTTGCACTTGTGAAGAGAAGCAGGGACCAGATGCCAGCGAGCTCCAACATGAGAATTCAGACTGTCCAGTGGCGATCTATCTCAAGATGGCGCGGTTGATGATCGAGGACTTAGAGAGGGACTAAACAATGGCAAACAAATGGATTGTAGGCGCTCTGGCTGTGGCGGCAACAGTGAGCGCTCAGGAACAGGTGACAATCAGCCGCGAGATGAATACGACCAGCGCCTATCAGGCGGTTTTGACCCAGTTGAAAAAGGACGGCTTGGATGTGAACTTGAATTTCTCCCAAGACGCTGGCATTGAAACCGCTCTTACGGAGAGCGGCGGTATCTGGAAAACCGGTTGCTTTTACAAGTTTACCTTCATTCCGAACGGCAATAAAACGACCGTGCGAATCGTCGCCTACACAAAGAAGCGTGTGAAGGGCGCTGCCGGGTGGACTGCAGCGAAAGAGGATATCGACCGTTCACGGGCGGAGGCTTTTCAACTTCAGCGCGAGTTGAACTGGTAGGCGTCCATGGTCAAGATCTCCAAGCCGCTCTCCGCTGGCAAGGTCAGCGACTACTACAAGGTGGAAATGACAGCCGCGGACCAGCGCTATTTCCGCGAGGGCGAAAAACAACTCATCGGGGAGTGGCACGGTAAGCTGGCGGAGCATTGGGGACTGACCGGCGGCGCGGTCGATGCGGAGCACTATGAACGCATGGCGTTGGGGCATGATCCGCTCACGGATGACGTGCTGGTCAAACCCAGGCCGGTAATTGAGACCCGGGCGTGGATCAAACGGGATGACGCATGGGCAGAACAGGTGCAACAACTGTTCCAGGCGCAGGGCGTTAACCGGGCCGTTCTGCGTGAAGTACCGAATTCGGAGTACCGGGCCGTCGCCCCTAAGCCGGTGGCCGGATCGGTGGAGGTTCCAGCACCCAGAACAGAGCGGCAGGCGGCGCTCATTGCGGTGCACGAAGCAGCCGCCAAGTTCTACGCGGACCAGCTGGCCAGCAGCGCTGGCGAGACGGCAAGGCAATATCTGGAGACGGAACGCGGCATTCATGAGACGACGTGGCAACCAGCTGGGGTAGGATACGCCCCAGCGGGAAACGCGCTCTGGAAGGAATTGCAGCCTCAATTCAGCCGCGAAGTGCTGGAGGCCTCCGGGTTGTTCGTGCGCGGAAGCGATAACCGCGTACATGATCTGTTCAGAGACCGGATCATGTTCCCCATTTCGGATGCTGCCGGCGAGACCATCGCGTTCGGTGGCCGCGTCATGGATGCCAAAGCCGCCGGAAAATACATGAACTCCCCTGAGACTGAGATCTATCGGAAGCGGGAAGTGGTGTATGGCTTGCACGAAGCCGCCGCCGCGCAAACCGGCAAGATTGTTCTGCAGGAAGGCTACCTGGATGTGTTGGCCTCGCGGCAGGCGGGCGTCATGGATGCGGCCGGTCTGTGCGGAACCGCATTGTCTGAAAACCAGGCGCGGCAAATCAAGGGTGTAGCGTCTGATGTGACTCTGAATCTGGACCAGGATCAGGCCGGACAGAAAGCCGCAGAGGAAAGCCTCGATCTGCTACTGAAAACGGGCTTGCGGGTGCGCGGTGTCAACCTGCCCGATGACGCGGCTGCCTTTGCTTTGAAACAGGGTGGAGAAGCGCTGAAGCAGGCGCTCGATCAGCCGCGGCCTTTGATCGAATGGCTGGCCGAACGCACCCGGGCGAAATGGAACTTAGCGGAGCCCTTCGATCCGCAGGAACGTGCCCAAGCGGTGCGGTGGGTAATGGGGAAGCTGGAACAGGTTCCGTCTGACCAACGGGAGCGGATCGTGGGCGAAGTTGCGCGGTATCTCAAAATCGAGATACCCGAGGAAGCTTTAAAGCCTGAATACCGCGAACACAGATCCGCATGGGATATGTGTTTCGCGCCGAATAAATCCTACTCGGCGGCAGGACTGGTGGGCGGAGATTACCGGGTTATAGGCTGGCACAATGCGGCGGTGCGCAAGGCGCTCGATGAGGGGCAGAAGTATGCGCAGGCGCGGATCGGCGGCGGCGAGCCAGCAGAGACCACAGAGAACTGGGCGGTAGCCATGTTTCTGCATGATGTGGCGCGGCCGGTCAATGGTGCCGTGCCGAACCCGCACATCCACACCCACAACGTGATGTTCAACATGACGCTGGCAGACGATGGCCGTGTCCGGAGCATGAACCCGAACGAGATTTTCAATGTGCAGTCGTACATGTCGGCGGTCTATCAGTCGGAGATGGCGCACTCAGCGCTTGCCGGCGGTTACGAGCTGGAACATGGGCGTAACTATTCGACGCGCATTAAGGGTCTCTCAAATGAGTACCTGACGGCGATCAGTGCGCGGACGGAAAGCATCGAGGAAGCCAAAGATGCTTATGGATTGGTAGGCGCGGAGGCGGATGAGCGGATCAATTTTAAACTGCGCGAACCGAAGCAGATTTGGGAGCCACATGCGCTACGTCAAGAGCATCGTAAGCAGGCCGAAGAGATGGGCGAAAAGCCGTGGGAGGTGGTTGCAGAAGCGCGGGCGCGAAAGGGTGTCCGCTTTTCTGCGGCGCAAAAGAAAAAGATTGCCCATGAAACCCTTACCTACGCGCGGGAGAGGTTACAGGATGGCCAGGCCGTCAACGATCACTTTGAGCTCATGCGGGACGCGCTGAGATCCGGGAGGGGACGCATCACGATTGAAGACGTGAAGAAAGCGTTTGAGACACGTGGCGAATTCGTCCAGGTACACCACTATCGGAAGCACGCGCCAGGTCGCCGCTTTACAACGGTCAATATGCGGGAGCAAGAAACGCAGCTCATAAAGCGCGTGCTGGCGGGCGTCAACGCCGCGGAGCCCATTACGCGGGTGACCAGAGACGAATTTCGAGACCGATACAAAAAACAGGTCAACAAACACAGCAAGGAATTCGAACTGAACCACGGGCAGCTGTGGGCAGGATACCTTGCGGTGACGGACCCGCACCAAACCGTGATCGTCAAGGGCGCGGCCGGTAGCGGCAAGTCTGAAAGTTTCTGGATCATTGCGGAGATCGCGCGGAAAGAATGTTTCGACGTCCGCGGGGTGGC
>DATHIZ010000351.1:0-3347 GCA_035316385.1 Bryobacteraceae bacterium
AAGCTTGGAACAAGTCCGAGTTCAGGGACAGGGGGGAATTATGAGAGAAGCTTTGCTTGTCAATCCGTTCAATTCAAAGCAAGGCGGGTCGGCAGAAATCGTCAACCGGCGAGCTTCGCGGTCGACGCCGGTCTGCTCCAACTGCCAGTCAGACGATGTCATCTCTCACGCCATAGCGCAGTGGAGTAATGAATCGCAGGAATGGCAACTGGCTAGCACGTTCGATCGACCAGCGCACTGCAACGGCTGCAACGGTCCATGCGGCATTGTCTGGCTACCGCTCAACTAAAATGTCCTGAGGCTGCGAACGTTGCCCGTGGCGGCTTGGCAATCTCGCCGATCTGCTCGCACGGCCAGTATAGGAACCCAGTCCCGGTGGTTAGCTTCGACACCGCGGAGAAAATGGTCGCGTGACCGACGTGGTACCGCTGGGCGTCACTTCGGTCTTTCCAAAATGCAGTCCAGTCGACTTGCCCTCTTTTCCTCTGGCAAATCGGTGAGAGCTGCTTCGATTTGCAGCCGGTCCCATCTCACGCGGCCGTCGACGCGCTTTGGCCGCGGTGACTAGCGGGGAGAGTAGCCTAGAATTCGACATTTTCGCCGGTAAGAAGGATCTCGACGATCGTGGAAACAATTTTTGCCGAGGGCGCCGGTATGCGGCCACAACATCCAATCGCTGGCTGGGTCACAGCTCTTGCGCTTTTTCTCTCCGTTGAAACGTCTGCGATCGCTCAAGGGACGGACCGGCAGCGAGAGGCCTGCACACCGGATGCGTTTCGGCTGTGCGGCGCCTACATGCCGGACGCAGATCGTATCACCGCCTGCCTGCGAGGCAACGGACCGCGGCTGAGCCGGCCTTGCCATGATGTGCTTTTCCCGCCCCAAGTCGAGGATTCGCGTCGACGATCTCATTTGTAAGGGGCGCCGGCGTCTTCGCTCATTTCTTTGACTTGACATCAACCAGCCGGCGGATGGGTCAATCGCCTGTTGGGATGCGGCGTCATTTCACCTCAGATGAATATCGAGCTATGCGTCGCAAGACGCCCTCGCTGTCCAAATCAGTCACGCCGTCCCAATTATGCGCGGATTCTGCCTTTTCAGCTCGATCAGCGCGCTGTCGTACTTTTCCAGGACTGCAGCCGACATATGTCCAGCACTTGCTAACCAATTAAAGTCGAAGCCTGGGGAAGGGACAATCTCAGTAAGAACGATGGCGCAGCCTTGCGGTGGACGCACGGCGCGTACGAATTCCTCTATCAAATTCTGAGCGCTTTTGATTGTCATCATTTGCTCCGGTTATGCGCCAATTGTGCGTGACGTTTATTGCGAAAGCCAAAGGCGCTCCGATCACTACGCCGACGAAACCGTAGCAGAATCCCAACATCAGGGCACCCAGCTTCATTTTCTGAGGTCTCGGCGTAGGGATGGGTGAAAACACACTTCCGCAACCAAAGCGGGTAAGCAAGGCCTAACGCGCGAAAGCCACCCCCGCGGGGGTGACTCGTGAGCGAGTATCAAGCCAGCGTCCACAGTTGGAAGTGGCCCGATGCGGCGAGTGCCAGACACTAGCGCGCGTAAGGACCGGCTTTGAGCGTGTGAACGTAGGCACTTAGCCTTGGATAGCGGTCTGCGTATCCGCCCAGATCACCTGGCCTGCTGAAGGCCCAAGCTTCCCCGGTCCATTTTACGTCAACGTTGGCCGGTGTTTTCGGATTGAAGGCGACTTCAATGTCGTCAGACAGCTCCGGCGGGCCGCGTACAACCGCGACAACGCAAGGAACGCCTTCGACCTTGATCCAATCATGTGGTTTGACTGCGGGACGATCTGCCATGTCCCAAACGTTTAGCACAAAGCGCGCGCCGAAGCGCGCAGAGCTAGGATCAGCGCCGTGGAACGGGGATGTCAATCACACCTGCGTGGTGGCCTGCTTGGCGGCGGGCTCGGGTCTGAAAGACCGTATCTTGCCGCGCGGTCAGCGGCGAGTTCACGATAGGCATCCGCCTGTTTTTCGAATTGCGCTCTAACTTCTCGATTGTTTTCTTGCGCCGCCATGCGTTCAAAAGAAAGCGAGTGTTCCACATATTCGGCAAGCAATTTCATCGAGGTTTCCCTGTCTGCGCCCATAACGCACTGCGGGAGGGGGAAGTTCCAGAGGACACCCTGTTTACTGAGTCCCTTACTCTGGCGGCTGCAATCCCGGCGATATCAGCCAGTCGTTCAGGTGGCTGGCAGTATCTAGTTGCCTGATCTTTTTAACCAGCGCGTCCCGTTGGGGACCGTGGGACACCCCGTTTAGTTGCTCTTCAACCCGGGCCTTCTCTGCGGCGATTCGATCTTCGAATGAATGGCTTTTGGAACGGCTGCGCTGTTGCATGGCGTGCTCCGCTTACGCGGTCCTAGACCGTTGGGTTGAAGGAAAGGTGCAATCTATTACGCAGAAATCAGACCGTCGGTTCCAAAGTGAACATAAGTCGAAAAACGTGGAGTTGCCGTCGCGTGTTGTGCAGGCCGTGACGTTGGCCAAGAAGCAGAGGAAGTTGTCTTGATGGCTGTGGAAACTTGCCATTACAAAATATGGCCATGGATTGATTGGAGCAAAATTAATGGTCGGGAATTACCCGTCGCTCAGATTTTCGATTTCGGATGTCCAGAACGACCATCTCAAAATAGGTCCGCGGAATCTTTAGGAATCGAAGTGCTGCTGAGGCAATGCGGTCTTTTGAAGAAAGAGAGTGCACACGCTTCAAAAGCTTTTCGGCGTCGGTTATCCCCTGAACCGATGGTCGTTCAGCACGATGATCGCGCGATCTCGCAGCGACAGCGTTGGGAGCGCGCCGAACCTAGCGACGACGTCTGCGTCGCGGAGAGTTTCGAATACCCGAACCGATGCGATTGGAGATGCACTCATGATATATGACCGATGCGGTACAAAGGCTGCTATCAGGCGCATAACGCACGAGTTGTAATATGTGCCATTTTTACAACGCCTAACTCTCTGAAATTGCAGGAGCGGCGAAGGGCGTTTCACCCATGCGCAAAATTCCTACCATATCGCAAAAGTTGTACTCGGACTTACAGCCGCCAAATCCCCTCAGCGTCTGACGCGCCACCTCGCCACACCTCCCGCGGTTTCCTCCTTTGGAGGTTTGCGCACGCCGGCCCCGGTGCGGGCCGCGCCACCTTCATGGGGCCGGCATCCGCAACCCTTCACACAAGCAGACTCAAGCGCCGCTGCGAACGGAGGCGGTCTATGAAAGTCGAAAGCGGGCACCGAGGTTGCAGCGTCGTAAAGGCAGGATAGCTTCACGATCTATGTTGCAGTGCTTCTATAAATACATTGCGAAGA
>DATHIZ010000352.1:0-3453 GCA_035316385.1 Bryobacteraceae bacterium
CGGCAAGGCTTTGCTCTTTTACTTTTGGGGGGCCGCTTTTCGCTGCTGCTGAAGGCGGACCAGGGCCACAAAGTTCTCCGGGGTTTCGAGCCCCTTGGAGCGCAGCCACTCCAGCATCTGCGGATACGATGCTTTCTATGCATTGCCGATGACGGAATACATAGTAAAGTTGAGCAATCTCCGCTGTGCGAGGAGGCCCAGTGTTATGGGTGCGCAACGTATGAATTCGATCTCGCCGGGGCCGACCGCCGTGACGGGTGAGCGGTCGCCGCATTTTCCTGCACCGGCTCGCCAGGCGGCGCCGCCTGTCTACCGCCCGCAAGCGTCAGCTTCGCAGACGAAAGCCAGCGGGGTGCGCCTGCAGCCGCCGCCTGTCTACCGCCCGCAAGCGCCAGCTTCGCAGACGAAAGCCAGCAGGGTGCGCCTGCAGCCGCCGCCGGTCTATCGCCCGCAGCCGCCGCCGGTCTATCGCCCGCAGCCGCTCGCAACCCAGAGAAAGCTGGGAGTGAACAGCCCCCTTGCGCCGGGTCGACTCGCTCCACCGGTGTATAGGCCGCAGGGCGGGGTCCAGCCGATGCTGGCCCGTCCCGCCGTGCATGGCGTCAGGCCAACCATGGTAAATACGATTCAGCCTTCGTGGCGCGGCATCCTCACCGGCGGGGCCGTCGGGCTGGGAATCGCGGCCGCTGCAGCCGCCACACTCGCGACCGGCGGCGTGGCGGCCATCGCCGCAGGCGGGTTAGCCTCCCTGGGCACTGCCGCGCTTACGGCAACGGGCGCGTATTTGGGTCACAGCGCGGAGTCTAGCGCGGAGTCTGTTGGCGAGGTTGCCGCTTCCGGCCTCGATCGGGGACTGGCGGAAGGCGCCGAGGCGGCCATTGAAGTCCTCAGTCCCTGGAAGCCGGTCTTCTACAACATGCACGGCCCAAACTTCCTGCATGAGCTGCAGGAGTTTCAAAATCATCAACAGCAGGTAGCTCACATTCCGGACGAAGCATTCATCTGCAGGTTCGATACTAATCTGGTGTCCAGGAATCCGCAGCACGCCCCGGTGAATTTCCGGCGCCTTGTCCGATCGAGGCGCAAGTTTCTTTGGACGTTCGACGTGGGAGGCATCCTTTCCATCGGCAGTCCACAGCACAACAAGCATGCCATTGTAGCCGATAACGCGCAGTTGTATGCCGCAGGAACGGGGTCGATCAAATCCGATCCGCGCATTGAACAATATCTTTATTACCTCGACCTCGAGCGCAAAGCGCAGGAGTACCGGTCGCGCGGCATCACCGACAGGGCAGAGAATCCTTACATCGAGGATGCGGCGCGGAACAAGATTCCCAAACCTCCGGGTATGGATGTTTCTCAAGACATTGTGGTGCTCGATTTCGACAGCGGTCACTATCATCCGCACGGGGCATGGAAAGCCGCCTATGAAGCGTGGGCCGCGGCTGGATTTCACGTCGAAAAGTCATCGACCGGACGAACGGTTTAGCGTGAGCTGGGGGGCTGGCACCATCTCCAACGATCACGAAGCTGTGCGGATAGACTGCCGTGATCGTACCTGCCCACTTAGTGAGGTTGGCCACTACCCATTTCACCGTTCCATGCTTTGCACGGCTCCGGCATTTCCACGGCTCTGCTTCGGAGAGGACAGGATTACTCACATGCCGAATGAGAAAGTTATCGAATCCGGTTTGCCGATGGAGAAAGGCTGGATATGGGCATCCGCCTACTTAGTGAACGTTTCGAGTACATTTTTGGTGTGATCCCCACCACGCCAATCCGTGATCAGCGTGTTGTCGAGCAATTAGCAGAACTTGTTCGGATCGAGTCAGACCGGGGAGAGCTTGATTTTCATCAGAAACTACGGGCCGTCGATATCTTCTACCGCTATCTTTGGAGTGAGCGCGACTCCGCTAAGACACCGTTTAACGATGGGCCAGTTTCAGGCGCTGATTACGTTTTATCCCACATCCACGGAGCCTACGAGCAGACTAGGGGTAGACCCAACATTGCTGTCACCAGGGGCAATCTGTCTCCAACTTGCTAGATTCAACGGAATGCTGCAATCTGGGCCCGTTCCAGTACCCTTGTTAATCTTCCGCCAGGGACAGAGGGCTTCCGCCGGCTCGATGCTGTTTACTGATGAGTAACTAATGCATAGCCGGTCACTCGATAACGGAGAGTTTCGGTGTTGCCCGATACAGGACGTGTCGCTGAAAACGGATATCTGTGACAGCAGGGTGATCGAAATACTTCTGTCGGTCCCATTCCATGCCGATCCGTTCCATTACTCGGATCGATCGTACGTTTCCTGCTGCTGCAAACGCCACGACCTCCGGCATTCGCAACGTTTGGAATGCCATCTTGAGAACGGCCACGCCTGCTTCAGATACGAGACCTCTTCCCCAAAAGCGGAGAAGAAGCCGCCACAGTATTTCTACGCATGGAGTGAAGGAGGCGTCGAAGGTCGGCACAGAAAGTCCGACGATTCCGGCAAACTCTTCGTCGCACTCCAGAGCGTATATGCCAAATCCTCTCTGGGCAAAACCTACCTCAATCTTTTCAAGGGCTGCGTGGCTTTCTTCGAGAGACCATGGACGCGGAAAGAACTCCATCACGAGTGGGTCAGCATTCATTTCCGAAAAGGCCGCCGAGTCGCTCTTCACCATGCGACGCAAGCGTCCGTTGGAGGTAAGGATTTCTGCAGGTGCGATCAGCATGAAATCGATTTTATGAGAATAGTTGTCGTGTGGTCGCCAACTCGTCAGTGACTCATTAGTAAACATTCCGTCACGCGTTCGGCGAGGATGATGCTAGCGTGGCAGAAGTCGTCGTATTCAGCATCAAATTTCAATTTGCTGAGCCTTCACGCATCGGGAGCGAGGACTCGGTAGAGGGTGGCGGGGTGGATGCTGAAGGTTCTGGCGACCTCTGAAATGGATTTTCCTTCCTTGATGAGCCGGCAGGCGAGGTTTCGCTGCTCCTCGTTCATCTTTTTGGGCCGACCGAAACGAACTCCGCGTCTTTTTGCTTCTGCGCGACCGGCCCCAGTGCGCTCCCGAATCAAATCGCGTTCGAATTCTGCTATGCCCGCGAAAATAGTCATGATCATCTTGCCGGCATGTGTAGTGGTATCGGCCCAGGGCTCGGCAATCGACTGAAAGCGGGCACCCGCGTTGCTGATTGTTTCCACGATCTCGAGGAGATTACGGGTGGAGCGCGCCAGTCGGTCGAGCTTCCAGACGGTTACAACGTCGCCCTTGCGCAACTGATCGAGCATCCGGTTGAGTTCCGGCCGGTCACGGTAAGCTCCAGGGGTTACGCATGAAATACCGGGCTAAGTTTGCGGTTGGAAGTAGGTGAGGTTTCGCGCTTACCTCATAGTTGGAGGCAAGTGCGGATGTCGGCGAAGAAGCTTGCGGAACATTTTTCCGAGTTGGAAGATCCCCGTTG
>DATHIZ010000353.1:0-25208 GCA_035316385.1 Bryobacteraceae bacterium
ACAAAGTGTACAGCGACGGGCATAGCGGCCAGATACGGCGCGCCGCGCAGATGATGTGGGAGGCCGAACGGCCGTTTGTTTACGCGGGCGGCGGCGTCATTGCCGCGAACGCGAGCGCTGAACTACGCGCGCTGGTAGAAGCGTTGGACGCACCCGCCGTTTGCACGTTGATGGGTTTGGGCGCCCTGCCGGCGGAACATCGCAACTTCATCAGCATGCCTGGGATGCATGGCAGCTACGCCGCGAACATGGGCATGTCGGGGACGGACCTGATCATCGCCCTGGGTGTTCGCTTCGACGACCGGGTAACGGGCCGGTTGGCGGCGTTTGCTCCCCACGCAAAGGTGATTCACGTGGACATTGACCCAGCGGAAGTGAGTAAGATCCGCCACGCTGATTTGCCGATTGTGGGCGATGTGAAGCGCGTCCTGCCGAAACTATTGAGCGAATTGAACGATCTGGCGCCCGCGATGAAGGAGAAGAACGCCGCAGCAAGGCAGGCCTGGTGGAAGCAGATTAGCGACTGGAAAGAGGAGCACCCACTGGTTTCCGAAAGTTCGCCCACCGAGATCAAGCCGCAACACCTGATGGGCGAAATCGATCGTCTGTCGGGTGGGCGCGCGATTGTGGCCAGCGATGTCGGACAGCATCAAATGTGGGCGGCTCAATTGATTCGCTTCAACGAGCCGCGGCTCTGGATCAATTCAGGCGGCTTGGGTTCGATGGGGTTCGGCTTACCGGCCGCCATCGGGGCGCAGTTTGCACGGCCCGACAAGCTGGTGTTCGCCATTGTGGGCGATGGCGGCTTCCAGATGTCCATTCCGGAACTGGCGACCATCGTGAACCATGCGCTGCCGATCAAGATCATCGTGATGAACAACGGCTATTTGGGCATGGTGCGGCAGTGGCAGGAACTTTTCTACAATAACCGGCTGAGCGAAGTAAAACTCAGTTCGTTCCCGGATGTGGAGAAATTGGCCGGGGCGTATGGCTTCAAAGGACGTACGGTGAGTTCGGTGGACGAAATGCCCGGCGCGCTCAAACAAGCCGTCGACGAACCTGGGCCCTATCTACTGAACGTGAAGGTGTCACCTTTCGAGAATGTATTCCCGATGGTTCCGTCCGGCGGAGCAATTAACGAGATGGTTTTGCGCCCACCGCAACCGGTGGCCGTGTAAGGCAGGGTCCCCTAGGATATTGCGATGCAGCAGATTATTTCACTTTTGATGGAAAACAAACCGGGTGCTCTGATGCGCGTAACCGGCTTGCTCAGCCAGCGCGGCTACAACATAGAAAGCCTGACAGTAGCGCGGACCTCGGACGCGTCGCTTTCGCGCATGACAATCACAGTGGACGTGGAACCGCACACGCACGCGCAGGTGATCAAGCAAATGAACAAGCTGATCAATGTGCTGCAGGCAACCGATGTTACCGACGGTCCAGCCGTGAACCGCGAACTGGTGCTGGTGCGCGTCCGCACGACGCAACAAAGCCGTACGGCGGTTCTAAAAGAAGCGGAGATGTTCCAGGCCCGCGTGGTGGATTCGACCGCGGACGGATTATGCCTGGAGGCATCGGGCGATCCGGAAAAATTAGACGAGTTTATCGATGTGATGCGGAGTTACGGCGAGATGGAGATCACACGTTCAGGCGTGGTTTCCATGCCGCTCGACAATAAGAAACTGCGGTTGTCGCCGCCAGTACCACGCGGCGCGGCAGCGGAAGAAACGCTGGAACTGCAGGAAGCCGAGTAGACAGTTGGGCTTCAAAAACAATTAGCAAAAAGGACAATTAAATGCCAAGAAGCTTTTATGAGAAGGACGGAAGCCTTGCTCCGCTCCAAAAGAAAACGATTGCCATCGTCGGGTACGGCAGCCAGGGACATGCCCACGCACTGAATCTTCGGGATTCGGGATTAAATGTGGTGGTCGGACTGCCTGCCACCAGCAAAAGCGTGGCAAAGGCGAAAGCCGCCGGCTTACAAGTACTGAGCGTCTCCGAGGCAGTCAAAGCGGCCGACGTGATCATGATCCTGGTGCCCGATCACGTACAAGGCGACACTTACCGCAATGACATTGCGCCGCATCTGACCAAAGGCAAAACGCTGATGTTTGCCCACGGCTTCAATATTCATTTCAATGAGATTAAGCCTCCCGCGGACATCGATGTCTCCATGATCGCGCCGAAAGCTCCGGGACATCGCGTACGCGAGTTGTTCACCGAAGGAGTTGGCGTTCCGGCGTTGGTTGCAATCGCGCAGGATGCATCTGGCCAAGCGCTCCAGAATGCGCTGGCCTATGCCCTCGGACTGGGATGTTTGAAGGCGGGCGTGATTGAAACCACCTTCAAAGAAGAAACCGAGAGCGATCTATTCGGAGAGCAAGCCGTTTTGTGCGGTGGTGTCGGCGAGTTGATCCGGGCAGGGTTCGAAACTCTCACGGAAGCCGGGTATGCACCCGAAATCGCTTATTTCGAATGCCTACATGAGATGAAATTGATTGTCGACCTCATCTATGAGGGCGGCCTTGGCTATATGCGTTACTCGATCTCCGACACGGCCGAGTATGGCGATTATACGCGCGGCAAACGAATTGTCACGGAACAGACCCGGGCCGAGATGAAAAAGATTCTCAGCGAAATTCAATCTGGCGAATTTGCCAGGACTTGGCTGCAGGAAAACCGCGATGGACGGAAGAAATTCCTTGCCATGCGTGAAGAAGCCAAGGATCAGCCGATTGAAAAAGTGGGAGCGAAATTACGCGCGATGATGCCGTTCCTGAAGAAGCGCAAAGAAGTTGGCATCCCGGAGGAAGCAACGGTGAGCGCGTAAGCCCAAATCAGCTGGTGGCGCACTGCATTTTTTCGTAAATACGGTCGAGAGGCAGTTCTGCGGCGATGCACTTAAGGGAGATTGAGCCGGCGGCTTCGATCTCCCTTAACAACCAGCTATTGTCCGGTTGCCTGGTGTAGTGGTCCGCGTGCGACCGATCTTGAGCAAGGGTCAGATATTCCATCAGCGATGCATGAACCGTGCAATCGCGCGTTCTGAGCTGGTTGTGGAGTTCGGAGCCTATATTCACAACGATGATTGTGTGGACCAGACTGACACGACCCATCGCTAACATTTCGCCGCGGTAATATTCACCTTGGTTTCAGCCGCGCGTTCAAGCTCCAGATAATCCTCGGGAGTGATTAACGCCATTCTTCTAGTCTTACAGATTGATGCGCTGCCGGGCATGGGTCTGCAAGTACCAGCAAGGTTTATCTCCAAGGTGGGGAAACAATGAATTGACACAGGTTTCATCGCGGGGATCGTCGAACATGTATTTGAGCTTGTGGTCCTTGCGCGGCACAGCGTAGTACGGTTTCACGGTAACCGTATCGAAAGCAGCTTTATTGGCGGACGCTTTATACCGCAGCAGCGCGTAGTCGGCCGCGTAGACAACGGCCAGCAATATAACTGCGGCTAGAAGCGCTCGCCGCAAGCCGGCCAACGATCTAGCCATTTAGAATGGACGACGCGAGATCAGGCGAATGCAGATGAAGGATGCCTCGCCGCAGAGCGATTGTAACGGCGTTCGTGCGGTCTTTCGCGCCTAGTTTGCTCAGGATACTCTGCACATGGGCTTTAACGGTACCGGGAGCGGTTCCCAGCATATCGCCCACCTCTTTGTTCCCAAAACCACGCGCAACCAGACTCAGCACTTCAATCTCTCGCGGAGTCAGGGCGACTTCCGGGAAAAAACCACTCAGTTGCTGAGAGACCTCAAAGGGAATGAAGCGTTTGCCCGAGTGCACGATCCGAATGGCGCGAACCACTTCGGTATGCACCATTTCTTTGAGCAGGTATCCGCGCACGCCGGCTTCGAGCGCCCGGTAGATATCCTGGTCGCCGTCGTAGGAAGTGAGCGCGATGATCTTGGCTTCCGGAAACTCGTTCCGAATCAGGCGCGTGGTCTCAATGCCACTCCTGTCGGGAAGCCGCAAGTCCATCAAAGTCACATCGGGACGGTGCTGGCGGAACAGGCGAACGGCATCCTGGCTGTTGCTCGCATCGGCGACCAGCTGCAGGTCGGATTCTGTAGACAAAATGGCCGCAATGCCCTTACGGACCAGGTCGTGATCGTCAACCGACAAGATGCGAATGGAGAGAGGTTCCAACAGTGTCAGTCTAACTCTTTTGAAGCCTGGGAAAACTCCTCCGCTCTACTTTTCTGCGCGCCGCCACGAACGAGCGGCAGACGGATACGCACTGTGGTTCCATTGCCTGGAGAGCTGGTGACTGTTAATTCCGCGCCGATCTCGCCGGCGCGCTCCCGCATTCCTAACAAACCAAAGTGCCCAAAGGGCGCGGAGCCGGCTTCGAAACCGACGCCATCGTCCTCGATCGTCAACTCCACGTCGCGCGGACGGCCCTCCAGACGAACTTCCAATTTCGTGGCGAAGGCGTGCTGCAAAGTGTTGGAAATTGCTTCCTGCGCCATCCGAAGCAACTGATACTCCACTTCCGGCCAACCCCGGAGCGAGACCGGATTGAGTTTCAAGGAGAGGTGAACGGAACTTTGAGCCGTCGCCTGCCGCGCCAACTTGGTCAGTTTTCCGGGGAAATCCGGCGATCCCGGACCAACCGTTCTCAGCCCCCACAACGACTGGCGCGCTTCCGTGGAGCACCTGGCGGCGTCCTGGATAATTTCGCCCAGCAATACTCGCTCTTTCGACGGCGGCCACTTGGTCCAAAGCGCTTGCAGTTGCATGGTGATTCCGGAAAGCCCCTGCAGCAAGGTATCGTGCAGCTCCCGGGCAATGCGGCTTCTTTCGGCAAGCACTAAGTCGAACCGCTGCTTCAGGCGACGGATTCGCATACGGACCCAAACCAGAATGAGAGCGGCAGCCAAGAGCGCCAGAACGGGAAAAAACCACCAGCGCTGATAGAACCTGGGGTCAACTATGAAATTGAGCGATGCGTCCTGCTGGCTCCAAACGCCGTCGGCATTGCGGGCCATGACACGGAAGCGGAAGTGTCCAGGCGGCAAATTGGTATAGAAGGCTTCCCGGCGGCTTCCGGCATCGGTCCAGTTCTTTTCATAGCCATCTAGCAGATACCGGAAAGTGACTTTCTCGGGATTGACCAGACTCAAACCCGCATAACGCACTTCGAGGTTTCGCTGGGAGGACGACAAGTGAATTCCGGCGCGCGGCTCCTTCCGCTCACCGTTCACTACCATCGACGTAATGCTCACCGGCGGAGGGATCCGGTTATGCAGGAGGTTATTGGGATCGACGACCACTAGCCCGTTGGTGGTGGAAAACCACAAGCGCCCGTCGCGCGTCCGGCAGGCCGCCGGCTGCACACCGGCGCGGCATTCAAAACGAAGTTGGCCGGTGCTGAACGGAATGCTGTTGACGTAGTTGATCTTGCCGTCCGCAAAATCCTCCAGATCGGCTTCGCTTACACGGAAAATCCCTTTGCTGGACGCCATCCAAAAATTAGATTTATCGTCGCTCAGAATGCTGTAAATGCGATTGTCGTAGAGTCCATCTTTCACGCGGATGTGCGTGACGGTTCCGTTCTTCCAGCGCAGCAACCCGGAGCCGAGCGTCCCCAACCATGCCTCGTGCCGGCCTGCCGGCAAGAGATAACAATCCACGGGGTGGCCGATTTCGAGGGGGTAACTGACGGCCTTTAGGTCTTTCACGTACGAAAATCCGGGCGTATCCGTGCTGACAAATAGGCGCAGGCTGTGGCCGCCACTGAGCGCCACGACACCCTCACGCGGCACAGAATCGAGCGGGACGAAGCGGTTCCCCGCCATATAATCCAGGCCCCGGCTCGTACCGGCCCACAAGACGCCCTGCTCATCCACGGCCAGCGCGCGCACAGAGGAGGAAGAAAGGCCATCTTTTTCGGTATAGACAGCCACTACCTTGCCATCCCGCAGCCGGTTCAAACCCCGGCTGGAGCCAACCCAAAGGTCACCGTTAGCATCCGTGACCAGACTCTGTATGGAGTCGTCGAGTAAGCCATCCCGCGTGGTGAGAGACCGAAAATGGTGGCCGTCGAATACATTCAGGCCGTGGTCCAGAGTTCCAATCCATAACCTGCCGCTCTTGTCCTCCACCACGGGCCCAGCGTCATGACTCAACATGCCTTCATTAGTCGAATAGGGAGTTACTTTGCCGTCCGTAAACTGATCGAGTCCATCTTTGGTGCCGCCCCACAGGCTCCCCTCACGATCAATAAATAGCGACAAGACCAGACTGTGCGAGAGGCCGTCGTGCGTCCGGTAGACGCTGATTTCGCCATTCCTCAGGCGGCTGATGCCATCGTTTGTGCCGACCCAGAGACTGCCGTCGGGGCCTTCTTCGAGAGACGATACTTCGTTATCGGGCAAGCCGTCATCGGCGGTAAAAATGCGCGAAGGCTCACGTCCGATGCGGACCAAGCCATCGTCGGTTCCCACCCAAACGTTGCCGTCTTTTGCGCAGGCCAGCGCGGTGGTGTTCTGGCGTGGCGAAATTTTCGCATCGGAATACGTTTCAAACCGCGAACCGGTCCAGCGGGCCACGCCAAAGTCGAGACCGACCACCCAACGGCTCCCGTCGGCCGCCGTGCAACTATCCCGAATCTCATTTGTGGGCAAGCCATCGACCGTAGTGAAAACGCGTATATGGCCTTTTTCGTCCACGCGCACAAGCCCCTGTTCGGTGCAGATCCATACGGTTCCCTGGCTACCGGAAGCGAGACAGAATGCATTGTTACTGGGCAGGCCACGGCTCGTGGTGAGACGCGAAAACCCGCCATCCGGCTTGATTCGAACAACGCCGCTTCCAATGGTCGCCACCCATAAGCTGCCCTGGGGGTCAGCCAGCAAAGCGCGAATCAGATTCCGTTTGAGTCCGGCGGCCGCGGCATTGTCATATTCACGGAAATGAACGCCATCGAAGCGAATCAGGCTGTCCTGGGTGCCTAGCCAAAGAAAACCGTCCGGGGTTTGGGCGATCGAGAAAATAGTCGGCTGAATCAACCCTTCCTCTTGACCCCAGGTGCGATGCGCATACTGAGTCAGTGTTTTGTTGGGGTCGAGGGCGGCGCCGCGAACGGAAAAAAAGAAGATACATAGCGCGGCAAGGAGTATGGGTTTGGAGTGGAATCTCGCCGGCAAGCTCATTATTTCCATGGTATTCCGACGGCTTTCCGGCACGTGAGGAAAAACTGACATTTCTGTACTATGCCGAATGGCATAGCGAGTGATCTCTCTTTCGGCAGTCGCGCTTTCGCGGGAAAACAGCCATAGTATGGAGGACGCTATGAATCCGGACCTACACGCCCCCAGCGCACTCCCAGAACCTAAGAGTGCCCCAACCGCTGCCAGCACAAAACCAAAGAGACGCTGGCCCGTATGGGTAGTGGCAATTTTCATTCTGGCAGGGGGAAGCTATTTCCTATCCCAGTTGTCGAATGGGCAAACAACGGGCGCCGGGCCAACGACGCAGGGAGGCGGCAAAGGCGGCAGGAAAGGCGGCAGAGGCGGTGGCGGCCCTATTCCGGTGGCCGCCGAAAAAGTGAAAAAGGGCAACATGGGCGTTTATATCAACGCGCTGGGCACCGTCACACCGGTCTACACGGTCAGCATTACGAGCCGTGTCGGCGGACAGCTCATGGAAGTGCACTACCGCGAAGGCCAGATTGTTCAAAAAGGCGACTTGCTGGCAACGATCGACGCGCGCCCGTATCAGGCTGCTTATGAACAGGCAATGGGACAGTTACAGCGCGATCAAGCCTTGCTAGCTAATGCGCGAATTGACCTCGAGCGTTATCGCTCGGCATATGAGCAGCACGCGATTCCCCAGCAGACGATGGCGACGCAAGAGTCGTTGATCAATCAGGACGAAGGCATAGTCAAGCTGGATCAAGGCAATGTGGACGCGGCCAAGGTCAATGTGGACTATGCGCGCATCACCGCTCCCATCACCGGGCGAGTCGGTTTGAGACCGGTCGACCCTGGCAATATCGTGGCAGCCAACGGCACGATCCCGCTGCTGACGATCACGCAACTCCAGCCCATCACCGTGGTGTTCACCATGGCGGAGGATTACATCCATGACGTAGCCACGCAACTGCGAGCCGGGCATACTTTGCGCGTGGACGCGCTGGACCGGGACAACTCAACCCACCTGGCGCAAGGAACCCTATTGACTTTGGACAACATGATAGACACAACGACGGGCACAGTGAAAGTGAAGGCCAACTTCGCAAACAGTGATTTCCGCTTGTTTCCGAACGAATTTGTCAATGCCAAGCTTCTGGTGAAAACGTTGAGTGGAGTGAACATCATCCCCATCGCCGCCATCCAACGCAATAACGACATATCGTTCGTCTATGTAATCAACGAATCGAACAGCACCGTCAAGTCACGCAACGTCACCATCGCGGCTACCGACGGAGCGGCAGCTGCCGTCACGGGGGTGACCAACGGCGAGACGCTGGTGACAGATGGCTTCGATAAGCTGCAGGACGGCGTCAAGATAGCAATCCGGGCTCCGCGTTCAACCAGGCCAGGTGCGGACAGTTCAGGCGGCGGGGTAGGAGGGGGTGACCAATGAGTCCCTCGCGTCCGTTTATCCTCCGGCCAGTAGCAACGTCGTTGCTGATGGCCGCCATTCTGCTCGTCGGTATCGTCGCCTATAAGCAACTGCCTGTGTCAGCGCTGCCGCAAGTGGATTATCCGACGATGCAGGTGGTCACGTTCTATCCAGGGGCAAGCCCGGAAGTGACCGCTTCAGCCATCACGGCGCCGCTCGAACGTCAACTCGGCGAGGTTCCGGGACTGAATCAAATGCTCTCCACCAGTTCGGAGGGTGCGTCGGTCATCACCCTGCAATTCGTCCTGAGTCTGAATATCGATGTGGCGGAGCAAGAGGTGCAAGCAGCCATCAACGCGGCGCAGACCCTGCTGCCGGTAGATTTACCCTTGCCTCCGATTTATAGCAAGACCAATCCTGCCGATGCTCCTATCCTGACGCTCGCTCTGACTTCGAAAACCATGCCGCTCCAGCAGGTTGAGGACTTTGCCGACACGCGCCTGGCGCAGAAGATCTCCCAGCTTTCCGGCGTTGGAGCGGTCACCATCAGCGGCGGCCAAAAGCCGGCCGTGCGCATTCAAGCCAATCCGACGCAGCTCGCCTCGTACGGCCTGAACCTCGAAGACCTGCATACGGCTATCACCAATACCAGCCTCGATTCGGCAAAGGGCAGCTTTGATGGTCCGCATCAGGGCTATCAGATCGATGCCAACGATCAGCTGCTTACCGCAAAAGACTACCACCAGGTCGTTGTCGCCTATAAAAACGGTGCGCCGATCATGTTGAAAGATGTCGCCAAGGTGATGGACGGCATCGAAAACAACAAGCTGGCAGCGTGGATGAATGAAACTCCCGCAGTGATCGTCAACATTCAGCGGCAGCCGGGAGCCAACATCATTCAGGTGGTAGACCGCATCAGCGCACTGTTGCCCAAGCTGCGTGCCACCATCCCGACTTCCATCAATATTTCCACGTTGACTGACCGCACGCTCACGGTGCGCGCGTCGGTTGAGGACGTGGAGTTCGAACTCATGGTCTGCATCGCGCTGGTCGTGATGGTGATCTTTGTCTTTCTGCGCAATCTGGCCGCGACCTTCATCCCGAGCGTTGCCGTGCCGCTCTCCATCGTCGGTACGTTCGCCGCGATGTATGCGCTTGGCTACAGTCTTAACAATCTAACGTTGATGGCGTTGACGATTTCCACCGGCTTCGTCGTGGACGACGCCATTGTGATGATTGAGAACATCATCCGCTACGTGGAAGAAGGCATGGCGCCGCTCGACGCAGCGCTGCAGGGCGCGGAGCAAATCGGGTTCACTATTATTTCGCTCACGGTCTCGCTCATTGCCGTGCTGATTCCTTTGCTCTTCATGGGTGACATCACCGGACGCTTATTCCGCGAGTTCGCCGTGACGCTGGCCGTCACCATTATTGTGTCCGCGGTGGTCTCGCTTACGCTGACTCCCATGTTGTGCGCGAAACTTTTGCGCCACAAGAAAGATGCACACGAAGGCTGGTTTTACCGGCACTCCGAGGCGGTTTTTGAAAAGACAATCGAGTTCTACGGCAAGACGCTGGAAGTGGTCCTGCGCTTCCGCGCGCTTACCCTACTCGTTGCTGTTGCGACTTTGGCGCTCACGGTATACCTTTACATACTGATTCCCAAGGGCTTCTTTCCCGTGCAGGATACCGGCTTGATTCAGGCAGTGTCCGAGGCCGACCAAAGCATTTCATTCACTAAGATGTCTCAGTTGCAACAGCAACTGGCGACCGTTATTTTGCAGGATCCGGCGGTGGAAAGCCTCTCTTCCTTCATTGGCGTGGACAACACCAACACCACCTTAAATGCCGGTAGAATACAAATCAATCTAAAACCGAGAGAACAGCGGACCGTGAACGCGACCGACATCATCCGCAGGCTGCAGCCGGAGCTCGCCCAAATTGACGGCATCACGCTCTACATGCAGCCGGTTCAGGATTTGACGGTAGAGGACATCGTCAGCCGTACTCAATACCAATACAGTATCGAAGACCCGAGCGCCGACGAACTATCCCAATATGCGAATAAGTTTGTAGACAGACTGAAGGAATTGCCGCAACTGGTGGATGTAGCCAGCGACCTGCAAACGCATGGACTGGAAGCGTTTCTGAATATCGACCGCCAAACCGCGAGCCGGATGGGCATCACGGCTGCCGCTCTGGACGCGGCGCTCTATAATGCATTCGGGCAGCGCCAGGTTTCGACGCTGTTTACACCCATCAACCAATACCACGTGATTCTGGAAGTGCAGCCGGAATTTCAGGTTCACCCCAGAAACCTAAAAGATATCTACGTCCAATCCACAACCGGCACGCCTGTTCCGCTGAGTACTTTCACAAAGACAGTGGACTCTTCGATGCCGATCTTAATCAGCCATATCGGCCAGTTTCCAGCCACAACCGTTTCCTTCAATCTGGCCGAGGGCGCTTCGCTGGGCGAGGCGGTGGAGGCCATCCAGGGAGTGGAAAAAGAAATGCCGCCTCCGCCAGCAATGCAGGCGTCTTTCCAGGGCACTGCGCAGGCATTCGTGGCGTCGCTCACCAACGAACCGTTGTTGATTCTGGCTGCGCTGGTCACCGTGTACATCGTATTGGGAGTGCTCTATGAGAGCTACATTCACCCCGTCACTATCTTGTCCACGCTGCCATCGGCGGGCGTAGGCGCGCTGCTGGCGTTGATGGTCTGCCATCAGGAGCTAACGGTCGTGGCTATCATCGGCATTGTGCTGTTAATCGGCATCGTGAAGAAGAACGCCATCATGATGATCGATTTCGCGCTGGAGGCAGAGCGCCACGAAGGGAAGCCTCCTTATGAGGCAATATTCCAAGCCTGCTTGCTGCGTTTCCGGCCGATCATGATGACGACGATGGCCGCGCTGCTGGGCGCGGTGCCGCTCGCCTTCGGAACCGGTACCGGATCTGAGCTGCGGCGGCCGCTGGGCATCACCATCATCGGCGGATTGTTACTCAGCCAATTGCTAACGCTTTACACCACTCCGGTGATCTACCTTTTCTTCGACGGCATTGCCCGCAGATTGTCCGGCAAGAAAAACGAGCCGGTCACCGGCCTGCAACACGCGCCGGCCGCGGGAGCTTAACACATGAGCCTTTCGTCGCCATTTATCAACCGGCCCACGGCCACGGCATTGCTCACCATAGCCGTGGGCCTGGCGGGAGCGGTGGCCTTCCGCCTGCTGCCGGTGTCTCCCCTGCCCCAGGTGGACTTTCCGACGATTTCGGTAAGCTGCGGGCTACCCGGAGCAAGCCCCGAAATCATGGCCTCCTCGGTCGCCACGCCGTTAGAACGCCAATTTGGGCGCATTGCCGGTGTGACGGAGATGACCTCTTCGAGTTCGCTCGGGCAGACTGGCATCACACTGCAATTTGATCTGAGCCGGAATATTGATGCGGCCGCGCGCGACGTGGAAGCGGCTATTGCCGCCGCCAAAGGCTATCTTCCGGCAAATCTTCCCCTCAATCCGAGCTACCGGAAGGTGAACCCGGCGGATTCGCCGATCATGATCATCGCGCTCACGTCCAACAAGCTTCCGCCGCCCGCGCTCTACGATGCAGCCTCCACCGTTCTGATGCAGCGCGTCTCGCAAATCCGCGGAGTGGGGCAGGTCTCGGCGGGCGGGAGTTCCGCGCCGGCCGTGCGCGTGGACGTGAACCCGACGCAGTTGAATCACTATGGCCTCACCCTCGACAATGTACGGACCGCCATCGCGGGACAGACCGCCAATCTAGCAAAAGGCAGCTTTTCGGATAAAGACCGGAGATGGCTCATTACCGCGAACGACCAATTGCTCCGCGCAAAGGATTACCAGCCGCTCATCATTCGTTATCAGGGCGGAGCGACCCTGAAGCTGACTGACGTTGCCACCGTGACCGATTCCATGCAGACGGTTCGTTCCATGGGTTTGGCAAACGGCAAACGGGCAGCCCTACTGATGATTTTCCGTCAGCCGGGCGCGAATATTATCGACACGGTGGACAACATTAAAGCCGCCATGCCGCAGTTGAAGGCCACCATTAACCCCAACATAGACATGACCGTCACGTTGGATCAGACCACCACTATCCGCGCGTCGGTCCGCGACGTGGAGCGTACGCTCGTAGTCTCCATGGTGCTGGTTATTTTGGTGGTTTTCGTGTTTCTGCGCGACTGGCGCGCCACACTGATCCCCAGCGTCGCCGTTCCCATCTCTATTATTGGCACCTGCGGATTGATGTACTTGCTCGGCTACAGCATCGACAATCTGTCGCTGATGGCGCTTACCATTTCTACTGGCTTCGTAGTGGATGACGCCATCGTTGTCCTGGAAAATATCACGCGGCACCGCGAAGAAGGTTTGAGCACTATGGCCGCGGCCTTCAAGGGAGCGGCCGAAATAGGCCCCACCGTGCTGTCAATCAGCATTTCGCTGGTGGCGGTCTTCATTCCCATTCTTATGATGGCCGGTATTGTCGGGCGCCTGTTCCGCGAATTTGCGGTGACGCTGTCGCTCACGATCATGGTTTCCCTGCTGGTGTCCTTAACCACTACACCCACCATGTGCGCGCGTTTCTTAAAGGAAAACCAGCAGCACGGCAGGCTTTACATGGCCACCGAGAAAATCTTCGCCTTCATTCTGAAAGGCTATGAAAAGAGTCTTGGATGGGTGCTGCGCCATTCGTTTAGCGTCCTGCTTATCGCCATTGGCACGCTCTGTCTGAACATCTATCTCTACACAGTGGTCCCCAAAGGATTTTTTCCGCAGCAGGATACCGGACGCATACAAGCGAGCTTTCTCGGTGATCAGGCCATCTCGTTTCAAGCCATGCAAGGCAAAGTCCTCCGGCTGATGAATGTTGTTCAGCAAGACCCGGCTGTGGCAACCGTTCAGGTTTTTAGCGGCGGGGGTGGCGGAACCAGCAACAATCAGGGGCGCGGTTTTATTGCCCTCAAGCCATTGAATGAAAGAAAAATATCCGCCGACCAGGTTATTGCACGCTTGCGGCCCAAACTGAATTTCATCCCGGGTGTGACGCTTTACATGCAGGCGTCGCAAGATCTAAGAGTCGGTGGCCGCGGAAGCGCGGCGCAGTATCAGTACACGATGCAGAGTGATAGCTTGGATGCACTCACGCATTGGGCGCCGATCCTGCTCGACGGGATGCGCAAGATGCCGCAGTTGACTGAAGTCAACAGCGATCAGCAAAACTCCGGCCTGCAAGCCCGCTTGGATATCGACCGGCCCACCGCATCACGGCTCGGCATTACACCCCGAGGCCTGGACGACATTCTTTACGACGCCTTTGGCGAACGCGAAATAGCTACGATGTACCAGCCCATGAATCAGTATTACGTGATCATGGAAGTGAACCCGACGTTCTGGCAAAATCCGGAGGCGCTCAAGCAGGTCTACGCTACTTCAGCCATTGGGGGGCCCATTCCACTGGCGGCTTTCACACGCTTCCGCACCTCCACCACAGCCTTGGCGGTCAATCATTCCGGCGTATTCCCCTCCATTACGATTTCCTTTAATCTGAACGCCGGAGTCGCCTTGGGAGACGCCGTTGACGCCATCAGCGATGTTTCTCAAAAACTCGGGGTGCCTACGACCATCAGCACTACGTTCACCGGCACGGCGCAAGCCTTTCAAACCTCGCTTGCCAGCGAACCGATGTTGATCGCCGCGGCACTGACGGCCGTTTACATTGTTCTCGGCATCTTGTACGAGAGCTTGATCCATCCCATTACGATTCTGTCGACGCTGCCATCAGCCGGCGTGGGAGCGATTCTCGCGCTGCTCATCACGAAGACGGAATTGAGCGTTATCGCATTGATCGGCATCATCCTGCTGATCGGCATCGTCAAGAAGAACGCGATTATGATGATCGACTTCGCATTGGCGGTGGAGCGGCGCGACCGGAAATCACCGAAGGAAGCCGTATTCCAGGCGTGCCTTCTGCGCTTTCGGCCCATTATGATGACCACCATGGCCGCACTGCTGGGCGGCCTTCCGCTGGCGCTGGGTACCGGAACGGGCTCTGAGCTCAGACGCCCGTTGGGTATTACCATCGTGGGCGGATTAATTGTCAGCCAGGCTCTGACGCTTTACACGACGCCGGTTATTTACCTTTACATGGACCGCTTTTCCACTTGGCTTGCAAGGATCCGCTACGGCTCCGCGCCGGACGCCCACCCCGGCGCCCACAGTCCGGCCGTCTAGAAGGACCGCATGCAGATGCAATACAAGATAACGACGGCACAACCCTCCGAACGCGCGGTTACGCTTTTGCTGAACGGCAAGTTCGACGAAGACGCGATAGCGGATCTCGAAGTCTCCATCTCGGAAGCTCGCGGCGCTCGCCGGCAGATCTATTTGGACCTCAGTGAGGTCACGCTGGTTGATCGTAAAGCGGTCCAATACTTCTCGGAACAAGCGGGCGATGACGTCAAGCTCGTGAACTGTCCTATTTATCTTCGGCGCTGGATTACTCAAGTAAGTGATGAATTTGAAAACTAAAATCATAAAATCTGGCGTGGCGCTGGCGGCTGGCTTCTTATTACTCTGCAGCTGTAATCCGACCCCTAAGTACGCGAAACCTCCCGCAACTACGCCAACAGCGTTCAAAGAAACGCCGGACCAATTCAAAGAAGGGGCCGGCTGGAAGTTGGCGCAACCTGGCGACGATAAAATTCGCGCCAAGTGGTGGGAGATTTACAACGATCCGCAACTGAACGCTTTGGAAGAGCAGGTGGCGGTCGGCAATCAAACCATCGCCGCGGCGGAAGCGAATTACCGGGCCGCGCAAGCGCTGGTGGTTTCGGCCAGGTCTAATCTTTATCCCTTCATTGGCGCGTCACCACAGTACACAAACTCACGGCAGTCCGCTACTACGCGCGCAACTAACGTACAAACCGGCCCCGGTCAAGGCACCTTAGCCAGCGTCACCAACGGTTTCAACATACCGTTCAGTGCATCCTACGTACCAGATTTTTGGCATCGCATCCGCAATTCGATTGATGCTCAGGCGTATACCGCGCAGGCTGGCGCCGCCGATATCGCAACGGCATTGCTCAGCATTCAATCCGAGCTCGCCATGAACTATTTCGAACTGAGGGCCGCGGACGCGCAACGGCAGATTCTTACCGACACGATTGAGAATTACCGTCAGGCGCTGCAACTTACATCCATTCTCTTTAAGACCGGTATTGATTCGGAGCAGGATGTCACGCAAGCGCAGAATCAGTTGGACGTGACCATCGCGCAAACCACCGACGTGGGCGTGGCCCGGGCGCAGTTCGAACACGCTATCGCCGCATTGATGGGCAAGCCGGCGTCTAACTTTGAGTTGCCAGTGGATAAGTTTAACCCCTTTCCACCCCAAGTCCCAGTGGCCGTCCCATCCGCCCTGCTCGAACGGCGTCCTGATATTGCTTCGCTGGAAAGACAGGTGGCGGCGGCCAATTCCAACATAGGAATTGCACGCGCAGCCTATTTTCCGGACTTGAGTTTGAGTGCAAGCGGCGGATTCAATACTTCGCATATCACGCAATGGTTTACCTTTCCGAGCAGGACTTGGTCCGTGGGACCAACGCTCGCCCAGACCTTGTACGATGGTGGCGCCCGCCGGGCACAAAATGAACAAGCCAATGCGCAGTATGATGCTGCCGTGGCGAATTACCGGCAAACGGTGTTGACCTCGTTTCAGGCGGTAGAGGATCAGTTATCAACCCTCCGTATCCTTTCGCAGGAAGTGGTGCAACAACGCACGGCGGTTGCTTCCGCGACTCTTTATTTAAACTTGGCCCAAACACGATACAAATCCGGCGTAGACAGCTATTTGAACGTCATCACCGCGCAAAATACCGTGTTGACCAACCGTGTGACCGAACTTTCCATACAATTACGCCAGATGAGTTCCAGCGTAGCTCTGATTCTGGCCCTGGGCGGAGGTTGGGATCCGGCAACATTGCCGCAGCGGAAAGACATATTGGCCAGACCAGGCCCGTGGCAGCAGAACGCCGGGCCGGGTTCCAGTGCGCAACCGGTGAATGCTCAACCGCCTGCCGCGAACCCGCCGCCGCTACCTAAGCGGCCCGTCCAATAAGGCTAAATTTTCGGCGGCGCCGTAAGGAAACGGTATCCGATTCCCCGAACAGTTTGTAAATGCCGGGGGTTGGTGGGATCGTCTTCCATATAGCGCCGCAGCCGAACAATAAAGTTGTCGATTGGGCGTGTGTCGGTGTTTTCCTGCACGCCCCAAACTTCCTGCAACATACTCTTGCGGGAAACGGGCTTGCCCTCATGTTCAATCAGGTAGCGAAGCAGGTTCGCCTCCATTAGCGTCAGACGGAAGATTTGTCCTCGTACGTTCAATTCCAGCGCGTCGAAGTCGACCGCCTTCTCGCCTTCGCTGCCAAACGTAAACACATCTTTGGGTTTGGCCGGCGTCTGACTGCCGGAGAACGTCTGTAGCCAGTCCCGCCGGCGCAGCAAGCCGCGAATTCTAGCAATGAGGATCGCGAGTTCGAAAGGCTTCGTGAGATAATCGTCCGCGCCGGCTTCAAAACCACGCAGCACGTCCTGGGGATGGTCGCGCGCGGTCAACATCAGAGTAGGAATAAATACCCCGGCTTGACGCATTTCCGAGATCACGCTGAAACCGTCTTTGCCCGGCAACATGACATCCAGAATCACGACGTCGAAAGACGGCGAGAGCGGGACAAGCGCCAGCGCCTCCTCGCCTGTTTCGACGATCTCGACCTGGTAGCCTTCCGCTTCCAGGTTGAAACGCAGCCCGTGCGCCAAATGCTGCTCATCTTCCACTACCAGTACGCGGCTCATCTCGAAACGGGAAGTTGGATCACGAAGGTGCTGCCTAGGCCCGGTCCAGCGCTCTCCGCCCAGGCCCGGCCGCCGTGCCGCTTGGCCACGGAACGTACAATGTACAAGCCCAGCCCGGTTCCTTTGAAGCGCGTGGCTAGAGGGCCGGGGATACGGTAGAAACGCCGGAAAATGCGTTTCAATTCGGTTTGTGGGATGCCGGCGCCTTCGTCTCTCACGCGCACCACAACGTGCTTGCCGCTGACTCGTTCGGCCTGGACCATCACCTTCACCTCGCTGCCGGAATACTTGATCGCATTGTCGATCAGATTTGAAACCGCAGCCCGCACTTCTTCGACATCCCCTTCTATGTGGAGTGATGGACCAGCGTAATACAGCGACTCGGGTTGCAGGCCATGGAAAATACGCGCTCGCGCTACACACTGCTCCAGCAGGGCGCTCAGGTCAAAGTCGGCGAAGTTCAAGACGCGTGTGGACGCGCCCATGCGGCCAGTCCGCAAAACTTGCTCGATAGTCAATAGCAACCGGTCGCTATCGGCCAGCATAATGTTGTAGAACTCCTGGCGTTTCTGCTCCTCCACATTGCGTGAGAGCAAAGTCTCCAGGTAAAGGCGGATAGAGGCAACCGGCGTCTTCAGCTCATGCGTGACGGCATTGATGAATGCGTCGTGCTGGGCGTTACGGCGGATTTCTCGCACTAGGAAGATGGTGTTCAGAACAACTCCGGCAATGATGGTCAGCGTCAGCAGGATGCCGAAGAAGAGCAAAATGCCTGTATGCCAGTTGAGCAGTACCCAACCGATATACAGAAGCAGGATGACCGAAATCAGTCCTACTCCGAGCGAAATAAAGAACGCGATTGACTTCTGCCGTCCCGCTACCACCATGCAACCAGCTTATGCCCAGCGCTTTTCAAGAAGGCCGCAAGAGAGCTAAGCCAGCACGACGGAGCCGGGCTGGCGCCACAAGTTAGGCTGCTTTTCGCACGGGTTCCATCCCGTTCACGGTCGCCACTTGAACGGCTTCCACAATGCCAAGTTTCCGCAGAATTCTGAGCGTGACCCAGGACGGATCGTACTCATACCAAGTCAAGCCATGCCGTGCGGACGTGGGGTGCGCGTGATGATTATTGTGCCAGCCTTCACCAAAAGTGAGGAGAGCAACCCACCAGTTATTGCGTGAGTCGTCGCGGGTTGCAAAACGGCGGCCGCCCCACATGTGAGTGGCGGAGTTCACTAGCCAAGTGGCATGCAGACCGAACACCAGGCGGAAGAACATAGCCCACAGAAGCACCGGCAGCCCGCCGATCAAAAAGACTACCGCAGCCAGCACAACCGAGGGTACCCAGTGATAGTCGTTGAGCCAAATATAAAAACGCTCTTTCGCGAGATCGGGAGCATACTTGGCCATCGCGACGGTATTGTTATGGTTGCTGGGGCCAATAATAATCCAGCCGACGTGCGACCACCAGGCACCGTCACGCGGCGAGTGCGGGTCGCCATGCTGATCGGATTTCTGATGGTGGATGCGATGCGTCGCCACCCAGGAAATCGGCCCGCCCTCCAGGGTTAAGGCTCCGCAGACAGCAAAGAAATAATCCAGAATCTTCGGACACTTGTAGGAACGGTGCGTATGCAGCCGGTGATATCCCAAGCTTATGCCCCAGCCAGTGGTGATCCAATAAAAAACAAAAGCCACCGCAAGCGCTTTCCAAGTAAAAAAGAATAGGGCAGCAACCGCTCCAATGTGCAGGAACGTCATGACGATCGTGGTTAGCCAGTTTAGCCGTTGGCTGGAAGAAATTGGATGGATCTCAGTGCTCACAGTTCACCTTTGCGAAGGACGTGATTCCAAGCTAACAAGAAAACGTCCTTTGGCTTGTAAGACTTGTGTAATTTCGAACGAGGGCGGGCGCGGAACGATACCTTAGGCCAGCCGGCCTTTGAGCATGGTGAACGAGTGAGCCGGGAAAGTGTATTTCAGAGTGTTGCCGCCGCCGGCCAGGGACTTCGGCCGGGTAGTTTTCACCGTGGTCGCCTCGAAGGTATTCTCCGCTTTAATGTCCGGTCCGTTCACTTCGTACACTTGAAATTCACCCTCGAATTTCTTATTCACCGATTCGAAAACGGCATCGAGGGATTGATCGCGATGCCGGTTCGTCACGTTCAGAACGATGGTTCCACCGGCGGCGTACGCCGAGGAAACATCCAGGTAGGGAACCGCATCGTGCGCCTTGGTCTTATATGATGGGCTCTCCACCAACAACTCCAACGCGTCACCGTGACAATGCGTGGCGAACAACTGCAGCGGATAATAAATGGTTTGCAAAAAGAGTCCCTTTTCGCTCGTGAAGATCGGCGCAATTACGTTGACCAACTGAGCCATATTCGCGATCTTCACGATATGGGCGTGATTCACGAACGTATTCAGGAAGCTTGAAACCACCAGGGCGTCTTCCAGGTTGTAGTGTTCTTCGAGAATGCGCCTTCCCCGCTCCGTGTCTCCGCGCGCCCGGTACCAAACATTCCATTCGTCCCAGGCTATATATATCGGCTTGCGCAGAGGCCCGGTCTTGAGGGCTTCGGCGATAGTGCCCTCGGTGATCTTGATGCGCTCGGCCAGTTCGACCGTGGTGGCTTGAAATTGGTAATAGTCGTTATCGCGATTGCTGGCGTAGGTGTGCAAGGACAAGTAATCGACATGCGGTTTCAGATAGCTCAGCACGGTGCGGTTCCAACCTACCCAATCCGCGTTGAAATTCGACGAGCCGGCCGCAATCAGCTTGATATCAGGGTCCGTCCAAAGCATCAGCTTGGCCGCCTCCAAAGCAAATTTGCCGTAATCTTCCGCCGTTCTGTGTCCCATCTGCCAGGGGCCGTCCATCTCGTTGCCGAGCCCCCAATACGTCACCTTCCAGGGCTTATCGCGCCCGTTTTTCTGGCGCAGCCGCGTGGTCGCTGTATCGGCGGCGGAATTGACATACTCCACCCACTGCTGGGCTTCGTCCCAGGTCCCGGTGCCCAGGTTGGCGCATATATAGGGCTCGGCGCCGATTTTCTCGGTATAGTCCAAAAAGTCGTGCGTACCGAAGCGATTGTCTTCCACCGTGCCCCAAGCCATCTCCAGCCGGCGCGGACGGCCGTCGCGCGGGCCAACGCCGTCGAGCCAGTGGTAGTTCGAGGAAAAATTGCCTCCGGGCCAGCGGAGAATAGGCACATGCAAACCCTCGACGGCGGTCAGCACGTCTTTGCGGAAGCCCTGGACGTCCGATAGAGGCGAACCTTCGTCGAAAATTCCGCCCTGGATACAACGGCCCAGATGCTCCAGAAAGTTGCCGTAGAGCTTAGGATCGATTGGCCCGATTTTGCGGTCTGTATCAATTTTGATGCGAGCGGCCTGAGAGGAGGTCTGTTTACCGGCAAGGAGCGCAGGCGCGCCGGCGAGCAGTGCGGAGAACTCGCGGCGGGACAGGGCGAGCTTTTCATTTGGCATAAGATTATCAGCCCTTGGACTCGAAAGGCATACATCAGCCTAAAGATACCTTTTGGACTTGTCAAGGCATCGTTAGAGTAAAGTTCTCGGCAAGGCCTCCCGATGCTCTCAAAGAGACAAGAGTAATCCGGGCATAAGACACCTTGAGTAGTACTACCAGCAAACTCACCTAGAGAGATCCCCTGTCAATTTCCCTTGAAGGTCTTGCGAGAAACGGACGATTTAGTTAATAGCGGTCACGCACACTGCCCGTAACAGCGGTTGTCAAGAATATGGGAAACATTGACTGGGAGCAGGTCCGGCCGCGATTGCGCGCAACCGAGGCAGCGCTCGAGCAACCGGTGGAAGACACTCCAGAGCGCATAGCGAGCGTGTATCGGGAACGTGCAAAACGATTGGTGCGCCCAGCTGTTCCTAGCGATGCCGGATCCGCCGGCGCGCCCATGCTGGTGTTTCGCTTGGATGAGGGGCGGTATGGCATCGAACTGGCAGACGTGAGCGCAATTCTTGGGGCGACTCGTTACACGCAAGTGCCAGATTCGGAAGCCAAGCTGGAAGGACTGATCAATGTGAACGGAACCATCCGTCCAATTTTGAATTTGAGATTTTTTCTCCACCTCCCCGTTTCGGGTAAGGACACCTCCGCCTATTTCCTCCTGCTGCGCCAAAAGCAACGGGAACTCTGCCTGAGAGTAGACGAGGTCGAGTTTGAACATCGCATGTCGCTTCCAAATCTACACATTCCCCGCAAGGACCCGGTGACGCGCGGCATTTCGGATTTTACGTCCGGGACGCTGACCGTTCTTGATACAAGCGCCCTTTTCTCCGAGTTTTGGAACGAAAGATCTGAGCCATGAAAACAACCGTCGCAAACAATTTATTCGCCGGTTTCGCGATTGTCTTGGTTTTCACTTGCGGGGCGGGTCTAACCTCATACAGCAGCCTGACAGGTCTGACCGACGCGGCCGGCCAACGTTTCAAGACTCAAGCGGCCCTGCAGAGCTGCGAAAAACTGCTGCTGGGCGCGATGAACGCAGAAATGGCGGCGCGCGCCTTTCTTCTCACGGACGAGCGGCGGTATTTGCCTTCCATTCAAGCCGCAAAAGACTCGACGCGCGAAGAAATCCGGCGGCTCAGAGAGCTAACCAGCGATAACGCAGTGCAACAGAAGAGACTTGACGATTTAAACGCGCTGACCGAGGACGAATTCTTGCTTTTGCAATCCTTGATCGCAAGAAGGATAGATCGGACAGCGCAAGTCAAGTTGATCTCCAAAGGCAGCGCGCAGATGGACTCGATTGTGGCCGGAATCGGCGTCATACGGGCTGAAGAACTCGCCCTGGTGGCCGATAGGGATAAAGGAGCAAATTCCACCACCAGACGAGCCCGCGACCTCATTCTCTATGGCGGGTTTCTCGCCTTGGGCAGTATCGCCTTAGTGAGCATTGTGATCAGGAGAGGGCTAAGAGAGGCTACGGGTCAGGCACGCGTGACCGCGCGAACTTTGACCGCGGCGGTGGAGCAGATTGTGACGTCGACGCGGCAGCAGGCCGCAAGCACCGGGGAGCAAGCCGCGGCCGCCGTGCAAGCGAACGCGACGATGCAGGAGATCAGCCGGTCGGGACTTCAGATTGCATCTCGCGCGAAAGAAGCATCCTCGATGGCGGAGCGTGTCTCCGAGGCCGGTAAGGCGGGTCTAGGCGCAGTCCAGAACACCGATTTGGCGATGGCGGCGATCCGCGAGCACGCAGAAGCGGTGGCTGAGAATGCGGTCTCACTGAGCTCCAAGACAGAGACCGTGGGCGAGATCGCCGCCACGGTCAACGAAATCGCGCACCAGTCTCATCTGCTCGCGCTGAATGCCGCCATCCAGGCCGCTGCGGCCGGGGAGCACGGCCATGCCTTTGCGGTAGTGGCAAGCGAGATCAAAAGCTTGGCGGATCAATCCCGCGAAGTCACCGTGCAGGTACGTTCCATTCTGGGCGATATCCGGAAATCGGTCAACAAATCTGTGACATTGGCGGAAGAGGCGGTAAAGCGGGCGGAATTTGGCAAACAGCATGCCGAGGTAGCGGCCGGAACCGTTCGCGAAATCCATGACGGCATTCAGCAAAGCATGCACGCGGTTCAGCAAATCGCGGCTAGCACGGAGGAACAGCAGGCCGCATTTCAACAAGCCGCGCAGGCTTTTGCTGGCATGGGCCATGCCGGCGAACAGACAGCCATCGGCACTCGCCAGTTGGCAAGCTCGGTGACTCATCTCATGACGCTCGGCCAGGAAATGGCGCAAGCGATAGATCGGTATCAGGTTTGAACGCCTCACGCCAAAAATTGTTCGGTTTATTTCAGACCGAACACGCCGAGCATCTGCAGCAGATCCGCTCGCTTTTGGCGCAAATAGAGAATACGGGAGCGGGCGAAGACCGGCGTGAGCTGGATGAGATCTATCGCCGCGCCCACACATTGAAAGGCGCCGCGCGCGTAGTCGATCTGAAGCCCGTGGAGCAACTCGCGCACCGGCTGGAAACCCTCTTTTCACAGGTGCGCGAGGGGAGCAGAGCGCTCGAACCGGCTCTGGCCGGCGTTATTCGCCAAGCCTTGGATTCAAGCGAAGACTACATGGCCGCCTTGGCCGAAGGTCGAACCGCCGACACGGACGCGGCGTTTCAAGCAATTGGACGCTTACTTGAGATTGGGCCCGCTACCGGTCGCAAGTCCGCGGGCCTTTCGAGTCCGCGAGCACGCGCCCCTTCGGAGACGTCGCGGCCGGATCTTGCTCCGGCCCCTCTTTTCCTGCGGGCCACGGACGGCCGGCCGGAAGCGACGATACGGATAAACAGTGACACACTCGATGATCTCGGCCGCAGCGTAGGTCAGCTCTTTACTGAAATACAGGGGCAGAAACAATTGACCGAAGTCCTAAACGAGATGGACCGGCAGATCCACAACCTGAAAGGTGAATCCGACCACTTCCGAGGGTTTGGCGCAAAGGGATTACCGCTTTCCTCAGGCGCCTTTCCCCGCTACCTGGCCAACATGGAGCGGGCTCTCCAGCATCTTTCGCTTCAGTCCATGAAAACACGCAGGCTGCAACAGCGCAGCGCCTGGGCTCTTCGCGTCTCTTGTGAACTGCTTCAGCGGCGCCTGTTAGCCGTGCGCACGGTCCCCGTCGAGAGTCTTTTTGAGAGTTTCTACAAATTGGTCCGCGACTTCGCGCGGGATGAACATAAGGAAATAAAATTCCGGATGACGGGCGCCGACATGCTCGCGGACCGCCTGGTAATGCAGGCATTGCGGGATCCGGTCATGCACCTGCTCCGAAACGCGATCAGTCACGGCCTCGAAACTCGCAAGGAACGCCTGGCTCACGGTAAGCCGCCCGCGGGATCGCTAACCCTTCGAGTCAAGTCGGAGTGCCAGCGTTTGCTGATTGAGGTGGAGGATGACGGGCGCGGTATCGACCTCCAGAAAGTCGGAGAGATTGCCGTGAAGCGAGGGCTGATTGTGGCGGAGAAATTGGCGGATCGATCACCTGCTGAAATTGCGCGTTTCATTTTCGAGCCGGGCTTCTCCACCGCGCCCGTAGTGACCGATCTCAGCGGACGCGGCATGGGCCTCTCCGTTGTCCACGAAGCAGTATTCCGGCTACGCGGAGAGGTAACACTAGGAAACTGCTCCGCTCCCGGAGCATCTTCAGGGGGAACACGCTTCGTTCTTTCGGTGCCGCTGTCAATCGACACACAGCGGCTTCTGCTGGTTTCTTGCGAAGGCCAAGTCTTTGGGGTACCCATGCAAGGAATCGGCGGTCTGTTCCGGCTCAAGGCTCCCCAGATTGAGATGTCTCAAGGTAGGCCAATAGTCACTCTAAATGGAGAGAAACTCCCACTTTTCTCGCTTTCGCACCTCTTGAAAGTGGCAGACAAACCGTTCTCGGAAAGATCTATTTGGATGGTAATGCTGCTGCGATCGGAGGATAAACGCGCAGCCGTGCTGGTAGACACTTTTTTGGCTGAAAGGGCTGAACTGATTCACGACATCGGGATCACCTCAGGAATTTCCCGCAACTTCGCAGGCGCGATGCTGCAGCGAGACGGAACGGTCTCGCTCGTTTTGAATCCGGCCGGCCTGGTGGCTGCGTGCGAGCGTTTCGAAGCGCCTGTCCTAAGAAAGGAAACGCCGCGACCCAGACCCCCGGTGCGGATATTAGTGGTCGACGACTCGATTACCACGCGGTCGCTCGAAAAAAATGCTTTAGAG
>DATHIZ010000354.1:0-8684 GCA_035316385.1 Bryobacteraceae bacterium
AGTTTAGAAAAGAAGCCCACATTCCAGAACATTGCTAGAACCACTGCAAGCGTCTGACCCTTCCCACGGATGAGATCCAGACGCTCGCCAGTCAGGGCCGAGCCAACACCGCAGCGTTGCGATTCCCGCTGCACAGCGAGCCCGTACAGATACCCACCGCCCTTGAACATGTGCACCGCCGCGCACCCTACGATGCCTGCGGGGACGGCGGCTACGATGTATTCGGAAATGCGTAATGGACGTGGAGGACGATGCAACTCCTCGTAGATGCGCCGGATACCGGTGGCATCTGAGCGCGATGCGGGACGAATCAGTAAAGTCACGTCTGCTCAAACAGTTTAAGGCAAAAATGTTTCATCATGCAACAGATTTTATATACATACTTCGTTGCTCTCGAGCTAAGGATTCGTATCGATTATTCTGAAAGTATGGCCGGTAACACGAGTCAGCCGCCGTCTGTGGAGCAGGTCCAAATGAGGTTTGAGCAATTGCAGGCCCGTCTAAACGCCGCGAAAATTGCTCATTTAAATGGTGCAACGCTAGACGGCCATGAGGTTTCTTACGAGACCCTTAGGCAGATCGCCGAAGAAATGATCCAGGCGAACTACGAGTTGCAAAGATCTCGTTACGGAGCCGTGCGTCTGAAATTAAGCGTCGCGAAGCTGTTAAGGCGCGGACGATAGGGGCAAGAGCCGAGCCGCCATATCAGTGCGACTCGTTCTTATGGCAGGTGGCCTCGCTCGGTTGGATCCAATCGAAATGACGAATGGCGAAGAACCCGCAACTTACTCCACTTGTGAGTGCTTGCCCCAGGAAAAGCGGCGGCCGACGATGCATTTAATGAGGAAATGGTCGGTGGAGGCAGTTACTCCGAGACCGACACCGACATTGATCTCCCATTTCGGCGAAACATTCAGGTCGGTGGCGAGAAAGAATTGCTGCTGCTGTTGGTGTAATGGATCGATTTGCGTCAGGCGGCCGTAGTCGGCGTAATATTCCATACCGGCGCTAATCTGCTTTGTGAAATCAAAGCTGAATTTTGCACCAGGAGCGAACACGAGGCCCTGCGCGACATCAGGACCATGCCAGGTGCGTTCGAGCGCCGGATTGACGGCGAAATACCAGCGGCCCATCGTTTTATCAATAATTGGACGGAGTTCCCAGGTCCAGGTGTCAAGCGAGTAAACAGGGCGCTGATAGCCGATCTCGGTAGAGAGGCTGACGCCAACCGGCCAATGCCATGAATCAGGCACTCGAATGCGCGGCCGGATGTGGTCGCCCACCCATTGCGTTCCATGGCCATCCTGCTCGCTGGTGAAAATATAGAATCCAACCTCGAACCAATTGTTGATGCCTTGCGTGAGTTCTAACGTTTCGTGCTCCTGATGATTGGTCGGGTAGATGCCATCGATCAAGTGCTTCTGGCCGATGTCGGTGAAGTTTGAGTGAACCTCCACCATCAGGTCGCCGGGCGCAACCGTTTCGGCGCCATAGACCTGGATCTCATAGTTTCCTTGAGCAAAAAGAGAAGTCGCGCCGAGCAGGCCGGCGACGGCAAGAAGCAAACGCATTCAGTTCCTGAAACCTTAAGCGTATCGAAAAAGCAGCATGAACCCCTTATCCATATGGGCCTGCTGGTGGCAGTGGAACAGGGTCATGCCTGGGTCGTCAGCCGTGAATTCGACGTCGGTTTGCGTATGCGCATCCACCAGGACGGTGTCCTTGAAAACACCATGCGTCTCCTGGTTGGATATACGGCGCAGCTCGAAGATATGCCGGTGGAGGTGGACGGGATGGTCATCGTCGCTATCATTTTTTAACAGCAATCGATAGCGCTGTCCCCGGTGAAGAGCAATCGTATCAGTGTCAGGAAACGATTTGCCGTTGATCGTCCAACGATCGAGGTTCCCGTGGCCTTCAAATTTCGATTTGAATACAAGTGGAATTTCGACAACCGCGGGATCACGAGCGGGCGCTGTCCCGAGGGCAGCAAAGCCGGAATAAGCCCAGGAAAGACCGGCCGGCTGCTGCCACTGCGGCTTGCCGCTTTGATCCGCGTATTCGACAACAATGCCCATTCCAGCGGCCTGAATGTGTTTGCGCACTTCCCCTAGAATCCATCGACCTGGATTGTTCATTTCCACCAGCGCGCTGACTCGCTCGGCGGGAGCAAGTCGAAGCATCGGCACCGGCGTGGATCGCGGCAGGGCGTTGCCATCCAGCGCGATGACCTGAAACTGGTGACCGGCCATGGCGACCCAGTGCACATCGGTCGCGCTGGAATTCACGATATGGAGCAGAACGCGCTGCCCGGTTTTCACGCGCAGCGGGTCACCAAATCCGAGCACGCGCCCGTTAATAGTGGATATATCATACGACGGTTCCATGGAACCGTCTTCGCTTCCCAGGAAGTGACCATTCCAATCATGCAGCGCCAGAAAGAACTCCTGGTCATAGCGCCCCGGGTTCTCGCGCGGCTCGATGTAGAGAAAACCGTGCTGCCCTGAGTATTGGCCCTTGCTCAAATCGCGGCCAGCGAAGGTGTGGGTATGATACCAGCGGAAGCCCGATGGACGCGGCGTGAAGGTGTAGCGAACTCTGGCATCAGGAGGAATCATGGGAGTACCTTCTTCCATGGCGCCGTCCAGTTCGGGTGGCAGAAAGAGGCCATGCCAGTGCAGCACTTCGGGAATGCGGGTGCGGTTGGTGACGTCGATGGTGATGGGCTTCCCTTCCTTCAGGCGGAGAAGCGGTCCCGGAACCTGTGAATTATAAGCCGTGGTTTTTATGGTGCGGCGCGGCGCGGCTTCGAAGGAGTGCGGACTTATTTCGATACTGTAATCCGCGGGGACTTGCCGCGCTTCCGCATTCCGGATAGCGAACGCGGCGCCCATTCCAGCCGCTGTTAGTAACTGCCGCCGCGTGGGAAGATTGTGATTCAAATTCGACACTTATTTCTTTGGAACATTCATTTGTCTGGACGACCAACCGGTACTCGGCACTGAATCCCGGAACATCCTCCGGGACGGAATGTAAGTCGCCATCTTTCCCGTGGGCGGTGTGGGAAGGAATACCTGGAAACGCCAATTCAACACGTCGGCGACATACAGTTTGCGGTCGGGACCGATTGCCAGGTAATGCGGCCAAGCGAGCTGGCCGGGTGCGTGGCCCGGCGCACCGATTGCGCCCAGTATCTTGCCATTCTGATCTAACTCAATGATGCGGTCGTAGCCTCCATCAGACATCCAAATGTGCTGGTCGGGAGTAATGAAAAGACCGTACGGATAACCGATGCCGGTCCATTCCTTCAGGAATTTGCCGTCGGAATCGAAAATCTGGATCCGCTGATTCTCGCGATCCGCCACATAGAGGCGGCCTTGGTTATCGAGCACGACGGAATGCGGAAGGTCGAATTCTCCAGGAGCGCCGCCGAACTTGCCCCAGGACTTGATGAGGTTTCCGCTGCGATCGAACTTCATCACGCGCGAGTTCCCATAACCGTCCGCAATATAGATGTCTCCGTTTTTGGCGAATGCCACATCAGCAGGCTTGTTGAAGAGCCAGGTTGCTTCCGCACCCCAGTCCTTGCGCCCCAGGACCATCAGGACGCGGCCGGCCGGGTTGAGCTTCAAGACCAGATGGCTGCCATCATCGGTGGTCCAGATATTGTCATCCGGATCGATGCGCAAACCGTGCGGATGATCGAACAATCCTTCTCCGAGGCTGCGCAGGAACTTTCCCTGCTGGTCGAATTCGCACAGCATGGGCTTCACGCGCTGAAAGAGAAAGATGTGCCCTTGCGAGTTCAAGGCAATGGCCGATGCTTCTCCAAAGTTGACTCCTCCTGGAAGCTCGAAGAAATCGGGTTGAACGCGGTACGGCAGCTCCGGCACGGCCTGAAAGGCAGGCACTTTATCGTTCTGCCCCCTGGAAGTAGCGACTGACAGCAACAGCAGAGTCAGCGTGAATCGCAGGCGGTTGTTCATCTCTGTTTCAGAGTACCCCTTGCCTTAGAATGAAAACTGTTATGACGAGCCATGCTAGCGGAACGTTCGAAGTGAAACTGGTTCCCCTGACCATAGAGGAAAAAGCATTGGGCAGGATGTCGATCGACAAGCAGTTCCGTGGCGATCTGGACGCAGCCAGCAAGGGCGAAATGCTAGCCGCGATGACAAGCGTGAAAGGTTCTGCCGGGTATGTCGCGATGGAGCGCGTCAGCGGAACGCTGCACGGCCGAGCGGGGACATTCATCCTGCAGCACAGCAGCACCATGACGCGCGGCACGCCGCTGCAATCCGTTACGGTGGTGCCGGACTCAGGCAGCGACCAGCTGGCGGGACTAACCGGCAAGATGACCATCCTCATCGCGGATGGAAAGCATTCTTACGATTTCGAGTACGCGCTTAGCGAAATACCTTGACCCGCTACGGCTGCGGATGTTTCTCAGCGCGGCGGCGGGCACGCCAACGTTTGACGTCGGGCCAGAATTCCTTTAGGACCTGAGAGAACGCGTCCGTGCCCAATTGCGTAGCCCAATTTTGGAAATAGTCTCCGGGATGCCGGTTATCGGAATAATAGGAAAGGCCCACGCCGGCAGCAACGCCAGTTCCCATCACTTCAGCAAAATTGAAAGACTTTCCGCCGGAATCAGTGCGTGTAATAAGGATGCGGCTGATGGCGTACCAAAGGCGCTTGCCAGTCGTTCCCTCGTTCATCCGAAAATAGCGCGGATCCTCGTGATATAGCGCCGGGAGGACGCCTTCGGCCAGCATGTTCCCCACGATCTGGTCGGTATAGGATGTGCCCAGGCGAGAAGCGTAGCCTTTCACGCCTTGCCCGAATTGCGGGTGGCTGTTTTGCAGCTGGTAAAAGCTGGCATATATCGCCGCCACTCCCATCAATGGGTAATCGAAAGAATCTTTCATGGCAATTTTCAATTTGTACGATGCCGGAATCGGGGTGTAAACGATTGGCATCTCCGCCGTCCGGTAGTTGGGGAGGACGCCCATTATCCGCTTGTCTTCCTGCGCTGGTCTTGCCTGGGGCGCCGGTTGAGAGGGATCAGCGGGGACGTTCGGCGGCGCCACGGCTTCAGAGGGAGGAGCGGTCTGCGCGGCGGAAAGCGGCGCTAGCAATCCTGAAAATATCAAGATTCCGACGATGATTGCAAAACATGGCTTCACGCTTTGGCTAAATGCCATTGATCAAATTATCCTGCTCGTTTCGATGTTGCACTTTTGAACTGCCCAAGTCATTGTAGAACCACACACCGCAGTCGATAAGATTCGAGGTATAAAATCGGAACCCAGCGTGCAGAGAAAGAATCTAAAGGAAAGAAACATGGCGGACGCGAAAAGCACTACCCTCGAAATTTCACCGAAGCCCGCACTGCGCCGATCGGAAGGCAGCTTAGTCCGATCGTCTGCTTTTAAGTATTACATTCACGACAGTGTGAACGCGTGCCGGTTGGAATTGCTGGGCGAGCTCAGCGAAAAAGATCTGGCTGAAATGAGCGGTTGCTGGCAGACAGCAAAAACCACTCTAGGCGCCAGACAATTGATTCTGGATCTGCGCCGCCTGCATGGCGCGGACGCAGCAAGTAGCCGGTGGCTGGCAAACATGGCAGCGGATGGGGCTACGTACCTGCCAACATCTTACCTAACTGACGTGAGCGAAAAGCAGGCCGCCGAGAATGGCATCGCGTCCTCTCGCGCGTTCAGAAACGGCAAGCTTAGCAAATTCGCCCGAATACTGGGATTATTACGCGGCGCATGCATTGCCGGCGCCGACTGAGTCCAACGCCAGCTCACCTAAAATTCAGAACGCCTCAAACACGTCACTTCAAACAAGTACAGTAAAGGCAGATTCCGTACGCGTCACCGGACGGTAGGAAGTGTCGCGTTCCACTGGATTGCGGCCCGCTTCGCGAATCAATCTTAGTAAATCCTGACGGCGTAAATGCTGGGTGGTCTGCGCACCGGCGTCATGATAAATTTTCTCCTCTACCACCGTGCCATCAATATCGTTTGCGCCGAAGCGCTGTGCAATTTGCGCGACGCCCGGCGTCATCATCACCCAGTAGGCCTTGATATGCGGGATGTTATCGAGCATGAGACGCGAGACGGCGATCTGCTTCAAGTCGTTGAAGCCGCTGGTTTTGGGTAAATGACTAAGGGCAGTGTTATCGGGGTGGAAAGCCAGCGGGATAAAGGTGACGAAGCCGTTGGTGTCGTCCTGGACGGTGCGTAGTTTCATCAAATGGTCCGTCAGGTCTTCGGGCGTCTCGAGATGCCCGTAGAGCATGGTGCAGTTGCTCTTGAGCCCGAGGCGGTGTGCAAGGCGAGCGGTCTCGAGCCATTCCTCGCCGTCAATCTTGTGGTCGCAAATGATGCGGCGGACGCGTTCCGAGAAAATTTCGGCGCCCCCGCCGGGCAGCGAATCGACGCCTGCGTCTTTTAGTTTTTGTAACGTCTCCAGAATGGACAGTTTGGCGCGTTTGGCGAGATAAGCCACTTCGACCATGGTGAAGGCTTTGAGGTGGACACCCGCGTAGCGCTCCTTCAAGCCGGCGATCATCTGGCAAAACCAATCGAGCGACAGTTCAGGATGCAAGCCGCCCACGATGTGGAATTCGGTAACGGCTTCGGCATACCCCTTTCCGGCGACTTCCCACACCTGTTCCAGCGACATAGTGTAGGCATTCGGATCTTTGGCCTTTTTACCGAAGGCGCACAAACGGCAACTGGCTACGCAAACATCAGTAGGGTTGATATGGCGGTTGACGTTGAAGTAAGTGGTTGAGCCATGGAAGCGCTCACGCACCAGATTTGCCATGTATCCGAGCGCGAGCAGGTCGGGAGTGCGGAACAGGTTTACACCGTCCTGGTAGGAGAGGCGCTCCTTGGCCTCTACTTTCTCCAGAATGGGAAGCAGGCGGCGGTCTTCAATCACCGGGCGCGAGGCGAAGGTTTGCGGCAGAGAGCTCATTGATTTAAAGGAGAATATTGGCGGTGCAGGAAAATGTCAGCAGCCCAAAATGCAAAGAAAAGAAGGCTGACGTAGCCGTTGACGGTAAAGAAAGCGGCATTGACGCGGGAGAGATCGTTCGCTTTGACGAGGCCGTGCTCATAAACCAGCAGCACAACGACAGCCAAGACTCCAGCTAGACTCAGCGGGCCGAGATCGAAAGAGAAGACCAGGGCAAAAAGCGCCGCGATCATGGCCACGTGCAACAGGCGCGCCAATACCAAAGAGCGAGCGATACCGATGCGTCCGGGGATGCTGAACAAGCCCTCGGCGCGATCGAATTCGAAGTCCTGGCAGGCATAAATGACGTCGAAGCCGGCTACCCAAAACATGACGGCAGCAGTGAGCCAAAGGATGCGGGCGTCAAGTGAACCGCGCATCGCGATCCAGGCGGCGGCGGGCGCTATGCCCAGGCACACTCCTAAAATCAGGTGCGAAAGCATGGTGAAGCGCTTGGCGAAAGAATAGAAAAAGATAATGGCCAAGGCAACGGGCGATAACTGGAAGCACAACGGGCCGAGTTGGCGAGCGGACCAGAGAAACACGAAGACGCTGGCGAAGGTGAATCCCCAGGCGAAGCGAGCCGAGAGCGAGCCCGCAGGCAAGTGACGAGCGGCGGTACGGCGGTTGCGCGCGTCGATGTCAGCATCCAAGATACGGTTGAACGTCATGGCGGCCGAGCGCGCCGAGACCATCGCGACTATGATCCAGACAAAGCGTAGAATCAAGCCGGTGATACGAAATTCGCTGTCGCGCCAAGCAAGCAGCGCGCCGGTTAGCGCAAACGGAAGCGCAAACACGGAGTGCTCGAACTTGATCATATCAAGCGTGAGGCGCAGACGTGTCCAGAAGCGGCTCATGAAGGTAAGCTAACGGTACTATTTTAGTGGATGCCGCCGGTTTGGCGCGCGGCTCATAATTTATGGACTTTCCGCATTTACAAGAGCTTTTAGAGCAAGTACGCAGCGGCGAGACCAGTGTGCACGCAGCGATGAAGAATCTGCGGCAACTGCCGTTCGAAGATCTGGGTTTTGCCAAAGTGGACCACCATCGCGCTGTGCGGCACGGCATGCCGGAAGTAATTTTAGGTCAAGGGAAGCATCCGGACCAGGTGGCGGGGATAGCCCAGGCGCTGCTAGCCAAGTCAAGTAACCTTTTACTGACTCGTGCCACGGCAGAGATGGCGGCACGTGTTTCGGCTTTGGCGCCGGAAACGGAATATTTCCCCGCCTCCGGTGTAGTGCGCGTGTGGCGGGACAAGACGCTGCATGGCAAAGGGAAGATCGCCGCCATTTGCGCGGGAACCAGCGATCTGCCGGTTTTGGAAGAGGCGCGGCTGACGGCGGAGGTGATGGGCAACAACGTGGAGGTGATTGTGGATGTAGGGGTGGCGGGAATACACCGTCTGCTGTATCAACGTGAACGCCTGATGGAGGCGCGGGTGGCGATTGTGTGCGCTGGGATGGAAGGCGCTTTGCCAAGCGTGGTGGGCGGATTGGTGGGGTGCCCGGTGATTGCGGTGCCGACCAGCGTCGGGTATGGCGCGAGCTTTAACGGACTGGCGGCGTTGCTGGGAATGTTGAATAGCTGCTCGAGCAACGTGACGGTAGTAAATATAGATAACGGATTCGGCACCGGATATGTGGCGAGTTTGATTA
>DATHIZ010000355.1:0-3120 GCA_035316385.1 Bryobacteraceae bacterium
CTGCGGGCTAGCGATGGAGCGCGGCTGGTGGCGTATCCCACACCAAGCCGCTTTGGGGCGGGGAGCTTGGCATGCGACGGGGCGAAATATCTCGGTGACAGGCGGCCTTGACAACAGTGTCAGCAAACTGCGGGCCAGCGATGGAACGCTGCTGGGGATATCCCGTGGGAGCCAAGCCCGTAACCTTGGCGTTTGACGGGGCAAATATCTGGGTGGCAAACCAGGACAGCCAAACCGTCAGTAAGCTGCGGGCCAGCGATGGAATGGCCTTGGGGACCTTTCCCGTCGGAGGTGTTCCGTACGGACTGCTATTTGACGGGGCGAACATTTGGGTGGAGCTGAGCAGGCTGCAAAAAAACTGCGGACCAGCGACGAACGGTGCTGGGGACGTTTCCCACGTACGGTATCCTCCTCAGCGTAGTTTTTGACGGAGCCAACCTCTGGATGGGCGAGAGCGATAAGGTCTGCAAGCATTAGCGCGGCTGCAGCAAAGAAAGCGAATTCATGAATTACAATCCTGGTTTATGTACCTGGCTTCCACGGCGATGTTGACCGTTCCAGCACAAGCGCAACAAACAGTGACGACAACCGGGGGAACCGGTGAAATTGATCCCTCACCGTGAACAGCACGTCTGAAAGCCAGCGCTCGTGGCTACCTATGAAGCGCTTGTTGCGCAAGGACTTCCTGGAAACCATCCGGATTGTCCACGCCGGTCAAAAGCGTATCTCCGCGGAGATGGCTGGCCCCCTTGCCGAACATGCGGCTGACGACGCCCTCACTCCCCGTGAGATTGAGGTGCTCCATCTGGTGGCCGCCGGAGCGGCCAATAAAGAAATCGCTGCCCGGCTTTCCATCAGCGAGGAAACCGTTAAAGGGCAAATGAAGAGCATCCGCCAGACTAGGCGCTAACGATCGCACGCACGCCGTGACCATTGAATTGCGGCGAGGAATCATAGAATTGTAGGGCACCCCTCGAAAGAGGGAGTTATCTGTACCCGTTGTTGAGGGTTCATTCTGGCTTCAGCTTTTCTTAACCTTAGACAAGGAACAAGCGGAGCATTTCTGCAAAGACTATTCTCGACGTTTCCCAGTGGTTGGCCGGGCGCGGGACTCCTACTGCTGAGGCTGGTTGGCGGCCTTATGGTGATTCACCAGGGAATTCTCGGGCTGCTCAACATTCCCGGTTGGCTGGAAACAATGGCGCAAGATTGCGTCGCGGCGTGTGCCGGCCTGCTTCTGTTCGTCAGTCTCTGGACTCCCATAGCCGGGACGGTGGTGGCCCTCGTAGAGATTTGGATTGCTCTTTCGTCTCCCGCTCATCTGAAGATCCCCGTTCTGATAGGATCTCTGTCCGCCGCTCTTGCGATGCTTGGACCTGGGGCGCGGTCCCTGGACGCTCTTGTCTTTGGCCGTAAACGCCTGGCCCTTCGTGAGCGCTAGGCTACGATGTTCTACCTCAAAAGTGGCATGGCCCGGGACCCCTTTTTGATTGCCTATCAAGCCTTCCATCGGGGGTTGTTTCTTAGACGGTATGGCGGCAAAATCGCACCAGGAGGCAAATACTAATGGCTTCTCTATTCGGTCACTCGCGTGGCGCTTTTAATGCGGCGCTCACGGACACCAAAGGGCGGTTTCAGGTAAGGGAAGAAGCGACGCCGCGCACGACCCGCATCGACCGGGCGCTGGACAGCCGCTTATCCCGGTCGCAGACTTGGCGGCAACTGCGCAGTGTGGACGGACTAACCACAGCCGCGATTGAGTGGGGCCGCTATGGGGAGGCAACCAGCGGAATTTTGCGGGAGGTCTGTGCGTGTTAGTAAATGAAGTGATCGGAACCAGTAAAAACTTCCAGACGGTACTAAGCGAGATGCGGACCGTTGCTCCGGTGGAATGTTCTGTGCTTATTCAAGGTGAGACAGGCACGGGAAAAGAAGTATTTGCTCACGCCATTCACGACTTCAGTCCACGTCGCAACAAGCCATTCATAGCGCTTAACTGCGCTGCCGTTCCAGCATCCTTGCTTGAGAGCGAATTGTTTGGGCATGAACGGGGCGCTTTTACCGGGGCGATCGGCCAGACTACAGGACGGTTTCAAGCCGCCAATGCCGGCACGCTGTTTCTCGACGAGATAGGCGATCTTCCTCTCGAATTGCAGCCCAAGCTTCTGCGCGTTCTCCAGCAACAACAGTTCGAACGTCTAGGTAGCACACGCACCATTCAAGTCGATGTGCGTCTTGTCGCCGCGACCAATCAGAATCTCCAGCGCATGGTAGAGGAAGGTAGGTTTCGAGCGGACCTTTATTATCGCCTCAGCGTCTTCCCGATCAATCTGCCGCCCTTACGCGAGCGGCAAGAGGACATGCCACTATTGGCGCGGCACTTCGTTAGGAAATGTTCCGCGAAGTTCGGCAAGAATATCGATCTCATCTCCGATGAGGTTATGCAGATACTAACGTCCTATCATTGGCCTGGTAATATTCGAGAGCTCCAGAATTTTATTGAACGTGCCGTTATAGTGACGACAGGCACTGTGCTTTCGCCGCGCGCGGCAGATCTCGCAGTGCTGACGCAAAAGGATGTTGCCCCTTCGTTTGGCACTCTTAGAGAGGCTCAGCGCGCACACATCATAGGAGCGCTTCGTGAAACGAATTGGATGATCGGCGGACACGGTGGTGCGGCAGTCAGACTGGGAATGCCCCGGACAACGCTCATTGGCGTGATGCACAGGCTCGGGATTTCGCGTGAAGCAGTTGAGTTGAGGGAGGACCCGCAACAAAGCGTAGAAGCACCTGCGCATTACGGGAATTCTCTTGCGTCATCGAACGGCATCCCATCCGGCAGATACATGGAAGACTACCTCTATGAGCATTCCACCCTCCCATTTGGAACGACTCAATAGGAGTTGCTAGGAGTCTTGAAGTAAAGAATGTGAAGTGAATGCGTCAGATTTTCAAGCGGCGATGGAAGCCCGCTGAATCGAGGCGTTAACCTCCAGATCGATTCGATCGAAGGCGCGGCGCAGTGGCCCGGTTGGCTGCGACAGATTAGGCAGAATGGGGCCGAGTCCGGGCCGAAGGAGATGGTCGTAGGTTCGGGTGAAGAACAAGGCAACGCGAAGG
>DATHIZ010000356.1:0-11167 GCA_035316385.1 Bryobacteraceae bacterium
ACGCAAGGCACCTACAAGGTGAATCTGAGACACGGTGTGAGCCGGCTGCGTTCCGGACAACGCCATACGGTCGGCATCATCTTTCACGATGCCAATTAGGTGTAATGGGACAGACTTGATCTGATAAGCCGATTAAGCGCAGCTCCGCCGTCATGTTTGAGCCATTCCTCCATCCACAAATAACTCGCTACCTGTAATAAAGCTGCTCTCCGCTGAGGCGAGGAACGTGACCACCTAGCTCACGCTAGAAGTCTTCCTCTGCGGTTCCTCGTCGTGAATAGAAGCCCGCACTTTGACCGCGAGGTCAGCGGGAATCTGGTCCATTCCATGAGCTGACCTGGCATGGTCCGCGCATTTTTGTAGAACCTCTTGCTCGGTTTCACCCCGAGCTTCGAAATCACAATCGACACCTACTTCACGACAACTTACAATTTTGGACATAGGGCCTCCCCGCTGAATCATACAGCAAATTGCGCGCAGCCGGGGATCAGCGCATCTAGGGCTGCTGGATTCCAATGCATGCCGGAACGAATCAGCTGCCCAGTTCCTTGACTACGGACCGCCAGAGTGTCATCGTCTCGGCCATTTGGGCGTCCATGTGACCGACACAAACTGCAGTCTGCACCAGAAAGAGCTTTGACTCGGGGTCGACCAAAATGAACTGGCCATCGGCTCCCATGAGCGCAAACTCGCGGCGCGATCCAGGCAGGATCCAGACTTGATAGCCGTACCCGAACTGCTCGGACGCGATGCCGGGCAACAATTGGGAATCGTTTGAACGGATGGTTGTCGCGTCGAGCAGCCATGGCTTGGGAATGATTTGCTGTCCGTTCCACACACCATCGGAAGCAAGCAGGCGGGCGACACGCCCCCAATCGCGCAACGTTGCGTTTAGTCCAAAGCAGGTAACTTCTTCTCCGGAAGTGTCGATCGACCAGGAGGCGTCCTCTTCCGTTCCAATCGGCTGCCAAATCTTCTCGCTTAGATAAGCTGCCAACGACTTACGGGTCGTGTTGTACAGCACGAGACCCAGGGCTTCGCTATCGCCACACGAGTAGTGAAACCGCGCCCCAGGTTTCGTCGGCCGTGCATCAAAGGCCGCCAGCACCGCTGCGTCTCCCGAAGCCCGAGCGGCGTAGAGTCTGTGAAGGAGGACGCCATCATTGACTGTGACGCCAGACGACATGTGAAGCAGGTCGCGAAGAGTAGTTTCGCCGTAGGCGCTATGACGAAGACCGGGAACGAACTCTCCTGCCTGACGATCTAGGGAGAACTTCGAACTATCGTTGGAAGCTATCCCAAGCAGCATGGCGACCATGGTCTTAGCCATGGACGCTGATGTGAATCGATCGCGATCCGTACGCCCATATTGATAGCGCTCGACCAGAATCCTGTCGTCTTTGCCGATCAACAGTCCGGTCACGGGAATATGCAGGAGATAGTCGTCGATAGAATCCGAGCGGCCGCCGTATTGGTACGAGATTGCCGGCTCGCTGCCTTCACGGCGGAAGTTCCAAACAGAGCGCGCGTGAGGAACGCCTCGCGCGGGAAAAATCGCATCGAAATGGCTGTAGCTCCCCACCACGTAGGTGATCTTGCTCCAGGTGTGGACGTCGCCCACCGGAAAGCTCTGTGCTTCACCATATACCTGCGCATTCGGCCCTGAACGCGCGAACTGCGGGACGACGCCGCTATCGGCCGTCCGAATGCTTAAAACAACCAGCGTGATCGCAAAAGACAACACTCTTGATCGTGATAAGCGAGAACTAAGCAAGCTCATTCGAAAGACCTGTCCTCGTTTCGTGGGATTGGTCGGGAGTCTTCGTTTGGTTCGGTATAGCACCTATACCTTGGACAGAGGGCATCGGCTAGTCGATCAATCAGTTAGCCCGCGGGCGCATCGGCAACCGATACTGCAATGTTTGCTGCGATCTGTTGCGCTCAAATTCTGACTGTAGCAAACAGGCGTTGTCCTCGCGAAACAGCGTTACCGTCAATTGAAGACGCCGGCAAGCGTGTAGGGTAAACTGTTCGTCGGAAATCGAACGAGCAAGGGTATCCTCTGAAGATCTATCTCATCGACGGTACATACGAATTGTTCCGGCACTACTACGCACTGCCTTCCGCAAAGGATCAGGACGGCTTCGAGGTCGCGGCAGTTCGAGGCGTGCTCGCATCGCTCCTGGGCATGATCAAGGACGGGGCTAAGTACATAGCCGTTGCCACCGATCACGTGATTGAATCGTTTCGCAATGACCTATGGCCGGGCTACAAGACCGGAGCAGGGATTGAGCCGGCTCTACTAGCACAGTTCTCTCTACTCGAAGATGTCCTATCGGCGGCCGGTATCGTCGTGTGGCCGATGGTTGAGTTTGAGGCCGATGATGCGCTCGCGTCCGCCGCTGCGGCCGCAGCCTGTAATGCGCAAGTCGAACAGGTAATCATTTGCACTCCCGATAAAGACCTTTCCCAATGCGTGCAAGGGACCCGCATCGTTCAACTGAACCGCCGCAGTCGCACCGTCGTGGATGAGGTTGGGGTGATGAAGAAATTCGGTGTCGCTCCGTCATCCATTCCTGACTATCTCGCCCTTGTCGGTGATTCAGCCGACGGTTATCCAGGACTGCCGGGATGGGGCGCAAAATCCTCGGCCGCGGTCCTCGCCAAATATTCTCATCTCGAATTCATTCCTAAGGATTGGCGCGAATGGTGTGTCAATGCCACGAACGCGAGTGCTCTCGCAGCTACGCTATCTAGCAATCACGACCGGGCGCTTCTGTTCCGCAGGCTCGCTACTCTCCAGGCAGACATCGCCCTGTTCGACGACGTGGAGCAACTACGATGGATAGGTCCGGGTCCGTTCTTTGCTGCCCTCGCGGCCAGACTGGATGCGGCAATTACTGAAAACAAGCGAACCAACTCGCCTTAGGCAATTAGGACTGCGCGCCGCAGCCGTTCTACGCCTTGCTGAGCAGCGTTTCGCCCTTCATCTGGCTCGGCTGTTCGAAGCCTAAAATGTGCAATAGTGTGGGCGCAATATCCTTCAGCGCACCCCGCTGCCGCAAAGCTACCTGATCGTTCGTGAGAAACAGAAACGGAACCGGGTTCGTCGTGTGGTACGTGTGCGGACCCTTGGTAACCGGGTCGATCATGGTCTCGGCATTGCCGTGGTCGGCGGTAATCAGCCAAGATCCGCCGCAGCGTTTGAGCGTCTTATATATCTCGCCGAGCCCGGTATCCACGGCTTCGCACGCGCGTATGGTCGGCTCCAGTTGCCCGGAATGCCCCACCATGTCGGCGTTCGCGTAATTCATCACGATCACTTCGAAGCTGCCCTGCTCAATCGCCTTCACTACTTTTTCCGTAATGCCGGTTGAGCTCATTTCCGGTTTCAAATCGTATGTGGCCACTTTGGGCGAAGCCACCAGTTCGCGTTCCTCTCCGCCGTACGGCTTCTCGTTTCCGCCATTGAAAAAGTAAGTCACGTGGGCGTATTTTTCCGTCTCAGCAACTCGCAGATTCTTCCATTGCGCCCGTTCCATCACGTCCGCCAGGATATTATCCGGATGCTCCCGGGGCAGAACATACGGCAGCCGGAATTCATTGCCGTATTGCGTCATCATCGTGTAACTCAGATTCTTCGGCAGCAGCGACCGCGACGGCTTTTCAAGCGATGGATCGGTCAGCGCGCTGGTGATTTCGCGCGCCCGGTCCGCCCGGTAGTTATACATGATGACACTGTCGTCATCGCGAATCAGTCCCACCGGCTCATTGTGCTCATCCACAATGGTGGCCGGCTCGATAAACTCATCCGTCACGCCATGCTCGTAAGCGGTGCGCACCGCCTCCGCCGCCGATGCAAATTTTGCGCCATTACCCAGCACCATGGCGCCGAACGCACGCTCGATGCGATCCCATCGTTTATCCCGGTCCATCGCGTAGTAACGGCCCGACACCGATGCGATCTTACCTATCTGCAACTCGCGCATCTTCTGTTCAATCTGCTCGATATAGCCGGCCCCGCTCTTCGGCGGTGTGTCCCGGCCATCCGTGAAGCAGTGCACGAAGACTTCTTTCAGGCCGTGGCTCTTTGCCATGCGCAGCAGCGCATACAGATGCGTGAGTTGCGCATGCACTCCGCCGTCGCTGCACAGGCCTAGTAAATGCAGCCTGTGCCCTTCCGCTTTCTTCATGGCCTGGACCAGCGCCGGATTCTGGAAAAACTCGCCCGAACTGATGAGTAAGTCAATCCGCGTCACATCCATATGCAGCACGCGTCCCGCGCCCATGTTCATATGGCCCACTTCGCTATTTCCCATCTGTCCGTCCGGCAATCCCACATACGGGCCGGAAGTGTAGATCAAGGTGTTCGGATAGGTCGCTAGTAAGTGGTCGTAGGTAGGCGTGCGGGCCAGGGCAATGGCGTTGCCTTCGGTAGCCGCCGAATAGCCCCAGCCGTCCAGAATCGTCAGAACCAGCGGTTTCAGTTTAGGCATGTGGTTTCCGGAACGTGTCTTTACTGCCGGAATGCTTTCTTGCCCAGGTACACTGCCGCCGAACCAAGTTCTTCCTCAATCCGCAGCAGTTGATTGTACTTGGCAATGCGGTCCGTGCGGCTGGCCGAACCGGTCTTGATCTGTCCCGCATTGGTCGCAACCGCCAGGTCGGCGATAAATGCATCTTCCGTCTCGCCGGAACGGTGCGAAACCATGGCGGTGTAATTCGCGCTAGCCGCCAGCCGCATGGCCTCCAGCGTCTCGGTCAAGGACCCGATCTGGTTCACTTTCACCAGAATGGAATTGCCCACACCCTGATCGATTCCCTGTTGCAGGCGCTCCGAGTTGGTGACAAACAAATCATCACCCACCAGCTGTATCTTCTTGCCCAGCGCGTCGGTCAACTGCTTCCAACCATCCCAATCGTCTTCGGCCATGCCGTCTTCAATCGAAATAATCGGATACTGCGCCACCCACTTCGACCAGAACTCCACCATTTCCCCGGCGGTCTTCTCGCTCTTGTCCGACTTCTTGAAGACGTACTTCTTCTTGCCCTTGTCGTAGAATTCGCTGCTCGCCGGGTCGAGCGCGATGGCGATCTCTTCGCCGGGCTTGTAGCCGGCCTTTGTAATCGCCTCCATCAGGACTTCCAGCGCTTCTTCGTTGGCTTTCAGGCTCGGCGCAAACCCGCCCTCGTCGCCCACTGCCGTCGAATAACCGCGCTTCTTCAGGACGGTCTTCAGCGTATGGAACGTCTCCGTGCCCATGCGCAGGGCTTCTGAAAACTTCTTCGCCCCCACCGGCGCCAGCATGAACTCCTGCAGATCGACCGAGCTATCGGCATGCGCTCCGCCATTGATCACGTTCATCATCGGCACCGGCAGCACGCGTGCGTTGACTCCGCCGATGTAGCGGTAGAGCGGCGTCATCTCCGATTCAGCCGAGGCTCGCGCGGCCGCCATCGAAACTGCCAGAATCGCGTTTGCTCCCAACTTGGCCTTATTCGGCGTGCCGTCCAGCGCCAGCATGGTGTGGTCCACCAAAGTCTGGTCTGAGGCATCCAGACCCGCCAGCGCCGGCGAAATCAGCTTCGTCACGTTTCCGGCGGCCTGTAGTGTGCCTTTCCCCAAATAGCGCTTCTTGTCGTTGTCGCGCAGTTCCACCGCCTCGTGTTCGCCGGTCGAAGCGCCGGATGGCACTGCCGCCCGCCCAATCGTGCCGTCCGCCAAATGCACATCGGCTTCCACCGTGGGGTTGCCGCGCGAATCCAAAATCTCTCTGCCGATAACTTTAACGATTTCCATGCTGGTTTTTTTAGTCCTGGGTAACGTGAAGGAGATGAGGCGAAGCCCGTCCTCGCGTCCGCGAACTCTCACTGTAGCAAGGCACGCTACAATGAGGATTCGACCTGCGCGCTGCTCAAAAGCAGCCGTATGGAAGGTGGTGAATTTTTTGGCGGAAGTCCATCTCCAAGATGGCGAGACCTTGGAAAGCGCCCTTCGGCGTTTCAAACGTAAAGTACAACAAGAAGATATCGTTAAGGAAATTAAGCGTCACTCTTTCTACCTGAAACCGGGAGAAAAGCGGCGTACAAAAGAAGCCCTCGCCCGCAAGCGCAACCGTAAGAAGCGCCCTCGCGAAGTCGAATAAACAAATCCTCTCTACATAGTTCGAAGTGGGGCGGACGTCCTCGTCCGCCCTGGACGCCCAGGTCCGGCTTCTTCAACGAATTTCAGAGGACACTAGCAACCCGAAGCCCGCCGCGATCGTCCCACGAGAACGGCGGGCTTTTCACGTCTAACTCAATCCGACGAGCCGCGTAACATTTCTACCGTATGGGCGTCTGACTCTCGACTGACCAAAGAAATGAGCAAGGTGGACAAATCGACCACACGGGCCTTGTATCGGGCCGGATCATGAAGAACTGCGTGGTGCTGCATGTGGAAGATGAAGATGCGGCTGCATATCTTCTACGAGCGGCGATTGACGAGGCGGGCTTGCCCCTGAACATCTATCGTGTTTCCGATGGAGAGCAGGCGTTAGCCTTTTTGCTCCAAACCGACCCTTACACGAACGCCAGAACCCCCGATCTCATTTTTCTGGATCTGAATCTGCCTAGAGTCGATGGATGGTCGGTGTTACATCAGATTAAGGAACACGAAGCGCTGCGCGGCATTCCCGTGGTAGTGCTGAGCACTTCCGCGGCGGGAGCGCATAAGCGGAGGGCTTTGGAACTGGGCGCCCGGTACTATGTCACCAAGCCCCACAGCTTCGATGTCTTTCTTGAGGAAATCAAAACCATCTGCATGAATCTGCTTCCCCAGAACGACGACTTAACCTTTCAGAACGACCTAAGGGCTTAATGATTTAGTTCGGCAGTTCAACCGTGTCAAACCAATAACGAACTAGCAGCGACACGCTTTCCACGTAGCGCTCAAAAGACATGGACTTAACGATGTAGGAATTCGCCCCAAGCGAATAGGCAAGTCTAATGTCGCGCGCCGCCTTGGAACTGCTCAAAACCACAATCGGTTTATAGCGGCATGCATCGGTTTTGCGCAGGCGCTGTAAAACTTCAAAGCCATCCATCCCCTGCATGTTTAGGTCCAGCACGACAACATCCACTTCTCCCATGCCTTGAAAACGGCCCTGCCCTTCCACGTACTCCAGTGCCTCCTCACCGCTGGCCACCCAATAGAGCTTGACTCTGGCGGAAGCTTCTTGCAGAGCAGTTTGGAACAAGTGCGAGTCGGACGCGCTGTCGTCAACCAACAAAATTTGAAAGCGGTTGTGATTCTCCGGGTCCGGTGGGCGCTTCTGGGCGATCGCCGTCGCCAGGTCATCGTTCGTTGCGAAAAACAAGGTTTACCTCTGTTGCAGATTTTTCGTGCCTGGACTCGCCGGACAGCAAATTACGCCAGCCAGGTGCCGCTGGCGGCGCATTCCCGCAACTGCGTAAGTCCGTGGGCGTAGCTTAGAGAGAGACCATCTCCCCATTCGATACCAGAATACCCTCTGCTATGACGCGAGTTGTCTTCTGCCTTTTACAAAGGTGCGACTTGATGCTGTAATTGACAGAGAGGATTGAAGAGAATTATAAGATGCTGAAACGAAAACAGACCGCTCGAATTGTAGTCGCCCTGGCGGTGCTGGTAGGCTGGGCCGGAGCCCAGGAGAAACGGGCAAGTCCTCACGCGACCGCCGCCGTGACGCTAAAAGGGCAGCAGATCAGCATCGCATACGGCCGTCCCGCCATGCGTGGCAGGAAAATTGTCGGCGGAGTGGTGCCGTACGGGCAAGTTTGGCGGACCGGGGCTGACGAAGCCACCTCGCTCGTGACGCCGGTTGACCTGATGATCGGGGGCTCTCCCGTTCCGGCAGGCAAGTACACGTTGTATTCGCTGCCCGCGGAAGGCTCCTGGAAACTGATCATCAATAAACAGACCGGGCAGTGGGGCACGAACTATGACGAGGCTCAGGATCTGGCCCGAATCGAAATGCGCGCAACCAAGACTGCGGCCCCGGTCGAGCGCTTCACCGTATCGTGGACTAAAACAGGCGCCGACCAGGCTGAGTTGGCGCTGGAGTGGGAAAATACGCGCCTCACCGTGCCGGTGGCGGTAAAGTAGGTAATTCTCGCGTACAACTCCCGCCCAGGGAAGCAGCGAATCGAAAATTCTAAATGAAGTGGGAAGGTTGAACCGGGTATCCGATCCGGTTTCTCCGTGCAATATGCCAGCTATTGAGAACGTAGTAAAAAATACCGAATGGACGAGCCTTTCGGGCATGATCCTGGATGGCGGATACGAGCTGAAAGAACCGCTCGCGCTGGAGCAGGCCTCAGCGATATTTAAGGTCCGGATTCTCGGCTCCAACGGCCAGGAGGCCACGGTAAACTTCTATGAGGCCGATCTGGCGCAAGCCGAAGAGCAGCTGTCCTTCTGGCAAACGCTGCGCGAATGGCCGCATCCGAATGTGAGCACGCCGCTGGCGGCGGGTTACCGTTGGCTCGGGGAGGTGGGCGTTGTATATGTGGTTCTACCCATTCCCGATGAGAAATTGTCCGTAGTCCTGCGCGAGCGCCGCCTGACCGCTATCGAAGCCGCCGAGGTAGCGCGCAGCATCATGAGTGCCTTGGGCCACGTTCACGCCTGCGGCCTGGCGCATGGCGGAATTTCTCCCGAGACCGTGCTGGCGGTCGGCGAATCCATACAGATTTCCACCGAGAGCGTGCGCAGGCAGGGGGCCGAGCTGTTGATTTCACCCCAAGAGGCCCGTTACTTGGCCCCGGAGAGCGACCGGGCAAACAATACCGCAGCCGCGGATATGTGGTGCCTGGGCGCCACCCTGTTTGAAATCCTTTCCCAGCGGCGCTATACCGCCGGCGGCCAGGAACAAATACGGGCATTGCCCTTTTCGTTGTTGTTGCACAAATGCCTGGCGGAAAATCCCGATCTCCGCTGCAACCTGACGGAAGCGCTTGCAATCTTCGCGCAAGGCCCCAAAGCGGTTCCTCCTCCACCACCACCTCCCGTTCCTGAGCCGGTCGCCGAGGTTCCTGCCGCTGAGGTTCCTGCCGTTGACGCGCCGCCTCCAGTGGAACCGGCTGCTCAAGCAGGGTTACCCACGGCTGAGCCGGCTAATTCCGTGCCGGAAGCTATCGTGTCCGAGGCGCCGGCGGAAGCAGTTAAATCTACGGACCCGGCCGCTCCTCCGGAAGCTGTAAGTGCGGAAGCAAAACCTGCTCCCGCTGCGAACTACACTGGCGCGGCCGCCCGCGTTGCCGCCGCCGAAGAAGCGCGCAATGCTACCGTTGCCGGCGATGCCTTTAAAAAAGCGCAATCGGCTTCGTTTGGAACCAACTCGATTCACTCCGCGCCGCTCCCGTCCGAGCCGAGACACAAGCCGGCCGAGATGAAGCGCAAGCCAGTCGGCGCAAAGACCAGGCAGGTTGGACTGACGGGTGATTCCGCCACCCTGGGCACGCTTGGCCTGGATTCTGGAAAAGATTCGACCGGCGGGGCATTGGCGGAAGTTCCGAAAGACCCCAGGTCCTGGGTCAAGCCCAAGGCGCACGGGTGGCAGTTAGCCGTCGGGGCCGGTGTGGTCCTGGTCATGCTGTTCGCCGTGATCTTTCTGGTAGTGCTGCCGCGTGCGCAAGCCCCGGACGAGCCGGCCGGTCCTGTGCAGAGCGCGCCGGCCTCGGCTGGCGCCAAAGGAAACGCCTGGCAGACCAAGACGTTGGCGCCCTCTGGCGAAGCCAAGCCGGCAAACAAACCGGAAGCCGGTGCACGCACCGCAGCCCCACGCGCGACCCCGCCTCAGCCCGCAACCGGCGCTGCGCAGAGCGATAATCCAAACAACAACTGGCGCGTCGTGCTCTACTCCTACCAATACCGGCAGGATGCCCAGCGCCGTCTGGTGCTTCTCGGCAGAAGCCATCCTACCTTGGACGCGCATCTCTTCGTGCCCGCCGCCCACGGGCCTTTTATGGTCGTGATGGGCGGTCCCCTGAGCAAAGATGCCGCCGACCAGTTGAAGACGCAAGCTATTCCGCTGGGCCTGCCCCGCGCCCTACTGCAAGTGCGGCGCTTTTACGGAAACAAGCCGTCCCAGGAAGGGTCCAGATAAAGCCAGCGTTGCGTCTGGAACCGTGCCGTTCCACTCCCGTCGCGGCGAATATCGGTTAGCGAGCAGAGACGAGCCCAGCGGAAACCTCAGTGGGCCGGAGGTGGTTTGACCGTGTTTACCATCTCTCTCCGCAGAATTTCGTTTATGCGCGACTGGTAGCCGGCGCCCAGCGACTTGAGCCACGCGATAACGTCCGCATCCAGGCGAAGGGCGACGGGCTTCTTGATCGTCGATAGAACTTACCAACAACGGCGTTCGCCCAGACCTCTGGCGGCAGGACGCGCGTCTCGGACGTATCAACTTCGGATTCAGGTTTCTGCTTGAGTGCCTCGATTTCACGCTTAATTTTTGCTTCGGTAGGAGTAATAGACGTTTTCTTCACATTTAACCGCTTTTCTGGCCATAACTGGTACCGTCACGCAGATGCCAAAGCTCTCCTTGCCATTCCGCCAGAAACTCCGCGCGCCCCAGTCTCACGCACGGTGGGCGTCTGCTCATGAAATCAACCTCGCGATCAGTGGATAGCGCTTTTGCGAAGCTTCAAGCGTCGCCTGGCCCTCCTGCGTGAGCTTGTAATACTTCCGCAGCGGCCGCTGCTCGGCGTCTGCAATCGATTGCTCTTCCCAATGCGAGTGAATGAATTCGTCCCGCTCCAGCCGCCGCAGGGCCGGATAAACCGTTCCGCTGAGGAGACCCGTCTTTTCTATCACGCTAAGGCCATAGACACAACCCGCGTCGATGGCCTGCAAAATCAGCGCCGCGGTATGCGAGAGTTTCGGCTCCATCGCCATATAGGTTACTACTTGCCTCGCCCTTAGTTGTATGCTACATAGGTAGCACATGCTCGAACTTCGCGGAGTGTCCAAACGCTTCCTCGGCATTGCCGCTGTGGACAATGTAAGCTTTTCCGCGCGCCCTGGTGAAGTGACTGGTTACCTGCATTGCTGTCCAAAACACGGCGAGTAGATGCCGGGGTTTGTTGAAAGTAAGGGTATTGAGAGCGCTGTGACGGAGATTTCAGATTGAGGTCACTTATTTTC
>DATHIZ010000357.1:0-16572 GCA_035316385.1 Bryobacteraceae bacterium
AACAATGAACAAGACCACACCGATGATTACTAGCGGGTAAAAGTTCATCGCTTCGTTACTCCGTCAACTGTCGCCGCCGCCGGCGTAAGCGTGCCTCGCGCGGGAAGGGAGATGCCGTCAATCGGTGGTATTCCGGCCGGAAGCAGCGCCACGCCTCGCGGAACGTCGGGCCGCATCAAAAGCTCCAGTTCGTAGACCGAGTTGCCGATCGCCACCTTCATCAGTTCCCCCGGCTTGACGCCGATCCTGGCGCCATCTGTCGTATTCAGCGCGATGAAAGCGCGTGGAGCCAGTTCGGAAATGCCAGGGGCCAGACGGCTCAATTCTTCCGATCCGAAGATGTGGAAACACGGCGTCAGCAACCAGCCGTCGGCGTCGGGCCGAAATACCTGCGGAATTTCGGGGAAATAATTCCAGGCCGTTTGCGGTGGAGGGGCAATCAGCCGAACGCCCGGATCGCCGCCTCGTAGCGGGCCGCCGATCTCCCCTTGAAATTTGTTTACCGACTGGATAGAGTTCCATCCTGGCGCCCAGAAGAACGGCGTGAGGGCCGGCGATGGTGGTTGCGGACCAGACTCCATGGAGAAAGCCAGGGAGGAATCTACATCCTCCGGGGGCTTCGGTTCGTGAACAGAAATGTTGGCCAGCATCGAGGTGCGGCCGCTGTACCGGTTTGGCTCGCGGGCGACTTTTCCGAACTCTTTGCGTAAAGGCGCGGCGTGCTCGATGCCAGCGAGAACCGGCATTTCATTTACAATCGCCGCTACGATGTCATCCAGCGTTTTCCATTTGCATTTTTCGCCGGGAGCATCCTTAATCAGACCGCCCCCCAACCATCTCCAGCTCTCTCGCACTTCACCGCTCGGAACAAACGCCTGGAAGAATCGCTGCGCGCGCCCTTCATGGTTCACCAACGTACCGTCTGTCTCCGCAAAAGTCCCCGCGGGCAACACGAGCTCGGCTCTGGCGGTGGTGGGATTCTTCAGATGATCAAGCACCACGACGTGCCGCGCTGCTTTAAGGAACGCCGTCACTGCTTCGCTCCCGGCGCGCCGGAAGAGATCGTTTTCGAGCACGATGACCGTGTCAATTGTTCTCTCTCGCGCCGTCCGGAATGCTTCGGACAAGGGGCGAGCGTTCATGAGTCCAAGCCCGGCGCTGTTGCACTCGGCAAAGCAAAAACTTAACTTCGCCGGCTTCCCAACCTTCGAGAGCGCCCACGCCACCTGCGCCGCGGCTTTGACAACTGCCGTACTGCGGCAGCTACTGCCGGAAACGATCAGTGGAGATTTCGCCGAACACAGCGCCGCGGCGATTTTGCCTGCCAATGCGTTTAGTTCCCCGGAAAGGTCCGGCACGCCCGGGGCGTTCTCATCAATCGCATGCGCCACAGCGAAGCCGAGTCTAGCCAGTTCGCCGGGCGCCGCGTAGACAACATCAGTGGCAATGTCATCGAGCTTAGTGGCGTAAGGCGCCGCTATGAAGAGCGGTCCCTTTTCGTCTTGCACAAGTTCGCGAACCGCGTGATCCAGCCAGAGCGGGATGTTGAAGTCATGCGCTCTTTGAAGCGGCCGCTGGCGTACCGTTTGGCGCAAACGTAAGGCCATCAGGGGTAGCACGTTGGTGACGTCCTCCCCAAGCACGAGAACAGCGTCGCAATGTTCAATCTCATCCAGAGACGGCGACCTCGCCGGCCCGGTTTTCAAAATATCCAGCGCTGCCAGCGTGACGGACCACTCGTCGTCATTCATTCCAGCGTAGAAGCAATCCGCGCCCACCAGTTTCCGGAGAGCAAAGTTGCTTTCGAGCGACGTCCTCGGCGACCCTATGCCGATGCAATTCCCGTTCCGCAGCATCTCTCCAAGACTGGACATCGCGCGGGTCAAGTCGACCGGCTCGCCATTCAGCAGACATTCGTGGATTCGTTGATCGCTATTGACGAACTCATAACCGAAGCGTCCCCGGTCACAGAGAAAATAACCGTTCACTTCATGGTTGTAGCGGTTTGTGACTCTGCGCAGCGTGCCGTAGCGTTCGCCTATGCTGGTATTGCAGCCTGCGGCGCAATGCACACAAACCGATGGCGCCATCTGCAAATCCCACTTTCTGGTGTAGTGGCGCTTCAGAGTCGCATCGGTAAACACGCCCGTGGGACAGATTTCAACCAGGTTTCCGCTGAACTCGTTTTCGAGTACGCCATCTTCAAATCTGCCGAAGTACACGGTATCCCGCAGCCGGAACGCGTTCAAATCGTGCCCTCCCGCGTACTCGCGGTAATAGCGCACGCAGCGTTGACACTGTATGCACCGGTTCATTTCGTGATTCACAAGTGGCCCGAGGTATTGATTCCGGAACGTCCGTTTGCTGAACCTGTAGTGTCGCGCGCAGTGGGCGGTCATCACAGTCATATCCTGCAGATGACACTCACCTCCCTCGTCGCACACAGGGCAATCGTGCGGATGGTTCTGCATCAAACCCTGAATCACGGCCGCGCGAAACTCGGCCGCTTCTGGATCTTTGATCGAAACTCGCGTGCCTTCCACGGCCGGAGTCATGCACGCCATGATGAGTTTCCCCGCCGAATCACGCTCGTCCCGGAACTGCTTCACCGCGCACTGGCGACATGCACCGACTGATCCGAGCGCCGGATGCCAGCAGAAGTATGGCAAGTCATAGCCGAGCGAAAGGAGCACGTGCAGCAAATTTTGAGTGCTGTCGGCCGGACGTGGTTGGTTCTCGATGTAAATGGTCCCCACGGTCATCTCCACGGACAGCGCTTTTCGTCCACATGCCGTCGAAAATCTTCGCCAAAATACTTCAACGCGCTTTGCAGCGGCTCGACGGCTCCCGGCGCGAACGCACAGAACGTATTTCCGAGTCCAAGAAACTTTGTTTGAAAGTGCAACGACTCCAGATCTTGGCGGACGGCAGTCCCCTGTTCCATTGCCGCTAAGATCTTCTCCGTCCATGCCAGACCGCTCCAACATGGCGTGCACCATCCGCATGACTCCTGAGCGAAGAAGTGCTCCAGGTTCCACACCATCCCAACCGGGCAGGTTTGATCGTCCAGAACCACCATCGTTCCGGTTCCTAAACGGCTGCCCGCCTTCTGCACATTCGTGTAGTCCATAGGCGTGTCCATATCTTTTTCAACCAGAAAGTCGGTCGACGCGCCCCCAGGCAGCAGGCCGCGGAAGCGGACCCCGGGGCGCATCCCACCTGCGTGCTCCTCGATGATTTCCCGCATCGTAGTGCCCAGGGGAAGCTCCCACAACCCCGGCCGGTTGACTTTCCCGCTAACACCGTACAACTTCGTTCCGCCGTCGTCCGTGCGGCTCAGCCCGCGAAACCATTCCGGACCGTTGCGGACGATATGATGCACGTTGCACAGCGTCTCGACGTTCTGCACAATGGTCGGCTTTCCCCATAAACCAGAAACTTGCGGAAATGGCGGCTTGGTCCGTGGATGCGCCCGCTTGCCTTCCAGCGCGTTCAACAAGGCGGTTTCTTCGCCGCAGATATAACGGCCGGCGCTAATGTGCAAATGAAGCTCAAAGCTGTGGCCGGATCCGAGAATGTTGTGCCCGATGTACCCGCGCTCTCGCGCCTCGGTCAGCGCCACGCTCAGCCGCCGCGCCGAACAGCGGTATTCTCCGCGCAGAAAAATATAACCTATTTCGGCCTGAATCGCATACGCTGAAACGGCCATGCCTTCGATCAGTTGATGGGGGTCGCGCTCCATCAGGGCGCGGTCTTTGAAGGTGCCTGGCTCCATCTCATCGGCATTGGCCACCAGGTATTTCGGCCGTGGTGCATCGGTTCCCATGGGAACGAAGCTCCATTTCATTGCGGTCGGAAAACCGGCGCCTCCACGGCCCCGCAAATTCGACCGCTTCACCATCTCTGTCAATTCCTGAGGCTGCATCTTTAGAGACTTGCGCAAGCCCTCGTAGCCGCCTGCCTGCTCATACGCGATGATGCCTACGGGTTCGCCGTCGGGACGAAATTGGCTTGTGAGCGGTTGCTTCATCGGTTTAGGTGTACTTCTCCAAAATGTGCTCGAGATGCTGTTCGTCTAAATTAGTATGTAGATCGTCATCGATCATCATGGCGGGTGCGTGATCGCAGGCTCCCAGACAAACAACGGGCAACAAGGTAAACCGCCCGTCGGCCGTGGATCCGCCGAGCGGCGTGCCCAATCTGGTGCACAACTGATCACGCACCCGGTCGCAGCCCATGATCCAGCAGCTTACGCTGTTGCAAATCAGGGCCACATGCCGTCCCACTGCTTTGCGGCGGATCAGGTTGTAGAAAGTGGCGACTCCATCCAGATCAGCCGTCGACATTCCGAGCAGCTGAGCGATATCGCGAAGGTTTTCATCAGAAACCCACCCGCGATGCCGCTGTACAATCAGCATCGCGTCAATCGAGACGGCCTGCTTATTGGGATAGTGCGCCAACTCTTCGTTGATTTCCGCCTGCTCTTCAGTGGTTAACAAATTTTCTTCTCCTTGCCGCTTCTCCTCAGCGATCAATGTCCGCCAGCACGTAATCCACACTTCCCAGGATTGCCAGCAGATCGGGGATCATCAGTCCCCGGCATAACAGGGGCAACATTTGCATATGCGCGAATGATGGCGCCCTGATTCTAGTCCGGTAGGAACTGTTGCCGCCATCGCTAATCAAGTAGTAACCGTTATTACCCTTGGTCGCTTCAATCGCTCCCAGCGCTTCGCCCGGCGGCATCACCGGCCCCCAACTCACGCCCAGAAAATGATCGATGAGTGTTTCGATATCATGCATCGTCTGCGCTCTTGGCGGAGGAGTGGTAAGCGGATGTTCCGCGTTACAGGGGCCGCCCGGCATGTTATCGACGCATTGCTGGATAATGCGCAAGCTCTGGCGCATCTCCTCCACATGCACGACAGCACGATCGTAGCAATCGCCGGACTTACCGGTCGGTATATCGAATTCCAGCTGCTCGTAACAAGCGTACGGCTGCTTTTTCCGGAGATCCCATTCGAATCCGCAGGCCCGCAGGTTGGGCCCGGTCATGCCCCACTCGATGGCCTCCTCAATCGTGCAGCCGCCCACGCCTTTGGTACGCGCCCGGAAGAGCCTGTTCCGCATCACCATGCGATCGTATTCGTCAAGACGCGGCGGCTGGTACTGCAGATAGTCGCGGAACATTCGGTCCCACCCTGCCGGCAGATCCTGTGCCACGCCGCCAATGCGGAACCAGTTCGGATGCATGCGCGCCCCGCAAATCGCTTCCACCAGTCCGAAGGCTTTCTCGCGGTCATTGAAGGTAAAGAAGACCGGCGACATCTGGCCCAGGTCTTGCGCAAACGTCCCATACCAGACGAGGTGGCTGATGATGCGGAAAAGTTCGGCCATCATGACCCTGATCATCTGCCCGCGCGGCGGAACCGTTATGCCTGCCAACTTCTCCAAGGCTGTCAAGTAGGCGAGATTGTTCATCACGCCGCCAAGATAGTCCACGCGATCGGTATACGGGATGTAAGTATGCCAGGTCTGCCGCTCGCCCATCTTCTCCGCGCCGCGATGATGAAACCCGATATCGGGGATAGCGTTTACAATCTCCTCGCCATCGAGCTCGAGCACGATTCGAAGCACACCGTGCGTTCCGGGATGCTGTGGACCCACGTTCAAGAAAAGATAGTCGGTGTCGTCGCGGCCTCGGGCCATACCCCACTCTTCGGGGCGGAAGCGCAGCGCTTCCTGTTCCGCATCCTGCTTCTCGTCGGGCAAGCGGAAGGGACCCATTTCCGTAGCTCGCGCCGGATGGTCTTTCCTGAGCGGATGCCCTTTCCATGACCGCGGCATCAGAATGCGGGATAGATGCGGATGTCCCTCGAACACAATTCCGAACATGTCCCACACCTCGCGCTCATACCAATTCGCCACGGGGCAGGTGTCGACAATCGACGGCAGCGTCAGGCTATCGCCGCTCAATGGAACTTTCAGCCGGATGTAGGCGTTGCGCTCATACGAGAACAGGTGATAAACCACGGTAAAATCACTCGACGGCTGGCCGTCCCTGTGCCTTCGCCCGCGTTCGTCTATGGCCGTAAGGTCGTAGAGCATCTTGAACGGCTGAGGAATCACATGGCGAAGCTGGCGCACGGCGTTATGAATTTCCCCGCGGGTCAACCAAAACGTAGGGATGTAATCGCATGTGGCCTGCGGCGTTGCTCCTGGCCCAAGTTCCTGTTGTAATTCCTGATCAGCCACAAATGCGGTTGCCATAAGAACCTCTACACCTGATCGGGTGTTCGAAGTACCGTCAGTTGCTGCCGGCTCGCCCACTTCGAATCACGCAGGGAAGGCATCTGCGGCTTCTCCACGCCTTGAGGACCCACCACCCAGCTCAGCGGCCGCTTCTCGTTACCCACCGCCTCACGCAAGAGCAGAATCCCTTCAAGAAAGGCATCCGGACGCGGTGGGCAGCCCGGAACGTAAACGTCTACCGGTAGAAATTTGTCCACGCCCTGAACCACGCTATAGATGTCGTACATTCCCCCGGAGTTCGCGCACGAACCCATGGAGATCACCCAGCGCGGCTCCATCATCTGTTCGTAGAGGCGGCGAATTACCGGAGCCATCTTGATGAAGACCGTTCCCGCAATGACCATCAGGTCTGCCTCTCGCGGTGTGCCGCGAATTACTTCCGCGCCAAACCGGGAGATATCGTATTTACTCGTGATGCTGGTGGCCATCTCCACGAAACAGCAGGAGAGGCCGAAGTGGAACGGCCAGATCGAATTCTTGCGGCCCCAGGCGGCTAAGTCCTCCAGCTTCGACAGCACAAGACTGCGACGAACGGCTGTCTCAAGATAGCTGTCCGAAGATCCGTCGGCTTGCGGCGGAGCATCCACACTGCTCAATGACCAGCGCATGACAGAACCCCTGTCTAGTTAATTCGTTTGAAGCGCCCTGATCCCCAGTCCAACGCGCCCGCTCGCCAGAGATACGCGAGCGCAGCGAGCAAAACAGTCACAAATAGAAACACCTCGGCGTATCCGGCCCATCCCGTCTCGCGGACGGCCACCGCCCAGGCAAATATGAAAATTGCTTCCAGATCGAAGATCACGAAAAACATCGCGACCAAGTAGAATTTTGCAGAAAAGCGAACCCGCGCGGATCCTTCCGAGAGGATGCCGGATTCGTAAGGAGAGTCAGTCGAACGGTCGTGATGTCGTTGGCCCAGTACATACGACAGGGCTAACATGCCTGCTACGAGTAGCACGACCAGAGCTACGTAAATGCACAATGGCCAGAGGTCCACGTTCCTCAGCCTCCAGAGCAGTGCGAAAAGCACCGCATCTACCGGGAAGTATGCACCCGTTTCGAACAGATTACAAGGGAATTATTAGGCAAATTAGTTGCAACTGAGAGATTCAGCAGGTATTCTGTTATCGGTAACCAATAGCGGCGTATGAGCAAACCCACGGACCTTGTTCAGGGCACATTAAATCTGTTGATTTTGAAAATACTCGCACTGGAACCCATGCATGGCTGGGCTCTCGCGCAGCGGTTGAAGCAGATGTCCAAAGACGTCCTGCAAGTTGGGCCAGGCTCGTTATATCCCGCCCTGCACAAGCTGGAGCAGGAAGGCTGGATTACGTCTGAATGGTCCATTAGTGAAACAAAGCGGCGCGTTAAATTCTATTCAATTACGAAGGACGGCCGTAAGCAGCTCAATGAGCAAACTGCCGATTGGAAGCGCTTGTCGGGCGCTATCTCGGCTATTGTGTTGCCTTGTCAAGGTTGACCATCATGCGCTGGATGAGAAAGCTGCACCTGCGATTGCAATCCCTTTTCCGCCGCTCCCGGGTAGAGGGTGATCTCGAAGATGAACTGCGCGATTATTTCGAGCGCGAACTCGCGGCCGGAGCAAATCCCGAGACAATCACGCGCGCCGCACTGGGTGTCGAGCGCCTGAAGGAAGAATGCCGCGATGCGCGTGGGACGGCATGGATCGAGGACGGCATCAAGGACCTCCAATTTGCTTTTCGAACCATGCGCCGGACACCTACATTCACAATGACGGTGGTGGCTACGCTCGCGCTGGGCATCGGGGCAAATACTGCCATTTTCAGTGTGGTCAATGGAATTCTGATCCGGCCTCTCGGCTATAGCGACGAGAAGCGGCTGGTGGCCATTCACGAAGTATATCCGCAATTCAGCCGTATCGCACCGAAAGTTCCAGTAAACGCGATGCATTTCCTTGAATGGCGCAGGAGTGTGCGCGAGTTTGAGCAAATGGCAATGATCGGCGGGATAACGCTGAATCTCACCGGAGCAGGCGAGCCGGAGCGCGTCAACGCCGCGCGCGTTTCTTCCAGCCTTTTTCCAATGCTGGGAGCACGCATGCAACTGGGCCGGGCATTCCTGGAGGACGAGGATCGGCCCGGGCGTGACGGCGTCGTCATTCTGAGCAATGGACTCTGGCGGCGGCAATTTGCGGCGGATCCCAACATAATCGGCCGCAAAATCGTTCTGGATGGGCGTCCGTACGAAGTGATTGGCGTGCTCGCTGCCAGCTTCCATTTCCCGAAGCTGAGCCAACTCTCCGTGATGACGATATCTGCCGAGCGGCCTGAGTTGTGGAAGCCCTTCGCGGTAAAGCCGGACGAGTTGCAACCAGCGGGCGATTATAACTACATATGCATTGCGCGTGTGCGGCCAGGAGTCTCATTGCAGCAGGCGCTGACCGCGTTAAATTCGGCACAGGCGCGGATCGCAAGCCAAGCGCCAGAGAAGATTGAACTTTCAGCCTCGTTTGTTCCACTGCAAGATCAGATCACCAGCCGGTCACGCAACGGCCTGCAATTGCTGGTTTGCGCGGCCGGCGCCGTTCTGCTTATCGGCTGCGTGAATATCGCGAACCTGCTGCTGGCGCGCGTTACCGCCAGAAAACGGGAATTGGCTATCCGCTCTGCCATGGGTGCGGGCGTCCACCGTCTGCTGCGGCAGATACTGGTTGAAAGCTTGCTGCTCGCGGGAATCGGCGGCGCGCTCGGATTGATGATCGCCAATGGCGCGCTCCAGCTTCTGCTAACGCGCGCGCCTGTGGACTTGCCAAGATTGGAGGACGTGCATCTCGACATGCACGTCCTCCTCTTCACTATGTCGATTTCCGTTTTGGCAGGGCTGCTTTTCGGTCTTCTGCCCGCTTGGCGGCTGGCGTACACAGATCCGCAGGAAGCCATGCAATCGAGTTCCCGGGGCAGCACTGAAGAACGCGGGGCACGGAGGCTGCGCTCTTTACTGGTCGCGTTGGAAGTTGGTCTCAGCGCGTTGTGCCTGATCGCCGGCGGCCTACTGCTGCGTAGTTTCGTAAACCTTCTCGCGGCGGACAAAGGATTCACTGTTCAGCAGGTGGTCACGCTAAACCTGAACCTGCCTGCCACTCGCTACCCCGATCAGGCGCAGAGGATACGCTTTACGCGATCCCTCTTGGACTCGGTTCAGACACTCCCGGGCATCTTGTCGGCTGGTGTTTCGAACATGCTGCCCTTGGGCGGCGAAGGAGGAAATAACCTGCTGACGCTCGAAGGAACCAATCTGCCGTTTGCAGAGCGCCCGAATGCCGATATTCGAGGCGTGAATCCAGAATACTTTTACACACTGGGAATCCCGCTGCGGCAGGGCCAAATCTTCGCTAAGACGGACCGCGAGCACAAGGTCGCTCTTGTGTCGGCGATCACCGCTGAGCGACTCTGGCCCGGACAAAATCCTTTGGGCAAGCGTTTCAAAGTCGGCGACCCCGACGGCCCGTTCATTGAGGTGAAGGGCGTGGCCGGTGATGTAAAGAGCATTGGCCTCGATAAAGCACCCACCATGACGGTCTACTTGCCGTATTGGCAGCGGCGGACGTGGGGAGGGCCTTCGCTTGTAGCTAGAACCACCGTAAACCCACTGACGATATCTTCAGCCATTCGCGGCGCCATCCGTCATCTGGATTCCGATTTGCCGGTTCCCGTGTTTCAAACGATGGAGCAAATTGTAGATGAATCCGTGGCCCAAAGACGCTTTCGGATGACGCTTGTGCTGCTGTTTGCAATGGCTGCGCTCGTGCTAGCCAGCCTCGGCATCTATGGAGTCGTCTCTTATTCGGTAGCCTTGCGCACGAGTGAGATGAGTATCCGCATGGCCTTGGGTGCGCGAGGCACGGACATTCTCAGGATGGTTCTGCAGCAGGGAATGGTCCCGGTGGCGATTGGGCTTTGCGGCGGCATCATCGCCTCGCTGGCAGCCGGACGCTTACTGGCAGGATTGCTTTATGGTGTGGCGGCAGTAGATATTGCGACTATCGGCAGCGTGGCGTTGGCGCTCGGCGCGGTTGCGGTATTGGCTACTCTTTTGCCTGCCCGGCGCGCCACGCGTGTGGATCCGTCAACAGCTTTGCGATCGGAATGAACCGTTCAACAAATTTTGACCGCTGTTCGCTTATCATGATTTGTTCGGGCAATCATGAAAACACCAACCGACTCCGATTCTCCAATCTTTCGCGCGAGATTTACCCGCCGGCGGCTTCTGAAAGGCGCTTCTGGTATCGCCGCCGCGGCAGCAGCAGCGCTCATGCCCGCGAACGTGCAGCGCGTATTGGCACAGCCGCAGCCCCGGCGCAGTTCACTCCGCGACATCAAGCATGTTGTCATATTGATGCAGGAAAACCGGTCTTTCGATCATTACTTCGGAACCCTGGCCGGAGTGCGCGGTTTCGACGATCCGCAGGCACTGAAACTTCCCGGCGACCGGTCCATTTTTTACCAGCCGGACACGGAAAACCCGAATGGCTATCTTTTGCCGTTTCATCTGGACACACATGCAAGCAGCGCGCAAAAAATTCCTTCCACCAGCCACGCCTGGGCAGTGCAACACGAGGCTTGGAACGGCGGCAAGATGGACCAATGGCTGCCGGCGCATCGCAAGGCAGATGGAGTAAAAGCGCCTTACGTGATGGGCTATTACACGCGCGCTGATATTCCCTTTCAATTCGCGCTTGCCGAGGCGTTTACATTGTGTGACGCCTACTATTGCTCCATCATGGGCCCCACCTGGCCGAACCGCATGTACCTGATGACCGGCACGATTGATCCGGATGCGCTGAATGGCGGACCGATTCTCAACAATAAGGCTCCAGCGGGAGGCTACACCTGGACGACTTACCCGGAACGACTGCAAGATGCCGGCGTGAGTTGGAAGGTTTACGAGCAACAGGACAGTTACGGCTGCAACATGCTTAAGAATTTCCGGGCGTTTCAGCAGGCGGAAAAAAGCTCACCGCTCTATACGCGAGGAATGCAGGTAGATCCCGAAGGTCAATTTGAGTATGACGCCATGCATGACAAGTTGCCCGCCGTTTCCTGGATTATCCCCACCAGCTTTCAGTCGGAACATCCTGACTACATGCCCGCGGACGGCGCGGCGTTTGTTGCCAGCAAGATCGACGCTATTGCGGCTAATCCGGATGTCTGGGCGAAGACCGTATTCATTCTCAACTACGACGAAAATGATGGGCTGTTCGACCACGTTCCGCCGCCCTTTCCTCCGGAGGGCACGCCGCACGAGTTTGTGCACGGTCTGCCGATAGGCGGAGGATTCCGGGTTCCTTGCATTGTCGTCTCACCCTGGACCGCCGGCGGCTGGGTGTGCAGCCAGCAACTCGACCACACGTCGGTGCTTCAGTTTCTGGAAAAATTCACCGGCGTCCCAGAACCCAACGTCAGTGATTGGCGACGACGCACGTTTGGCGACCTGACTTCCGCCTTCCGCTTTGGAGAGCCGGGACGGAAGCCGCCCATACTGCCGGATACTACCGGTCCTCTTACGCTGGCCAGATATGGCGCGGCCAATCTGCCCAAGCCGGTTCTTCCCAGCAGCGGTCAGCAACCGCCTGCGCAGGAAAAGGGCCGCCGCAATCGAGTCTCGACACACATGCCTGCTCAGAAGGGTTGAGTTCACGCTTTGCCGGGAGTAGACTGAAAGCGCGAGTGATGTCGAGCAGCCGGTGCCGAGCGTATTCGCTAGTTGCGTTCTCGTTGTGAGCCTTCTCACCCCCTGTGTTCAAACTGCCTCGGCGCAACCGCCGTCGCGCAAGCCGCCATCGAAAAATGGTACGTACATCGCGACCGCCTACGCGATAACCGGCATCACGGCATCGGGCGAGTGGACGCACCGCCACGTAGTCGCCGCCGATCCGGATATTCTCCCGATCGGATCGCGCATCAAAGTGAAAAGAGCTGGCCGGTACTCGGGGGAGTACGTGGTGGCTGATACGGGGGCCAAGATTCAAGGCAGAAGGCTGGACATCTATATGCCCAGTGCCGCGGAGTGCCTAAAGTTTGGGTCCCGCAAAGTACGGGTTCGCGTGATTCAGCTGGGTGATGGAACGCGAGCTGCCACGCAGCAGGCCGATCAGATTGTAAAAAAAGAAGTGGCGAAAGACATATCGAAGGGCGTGGTGGGAAACTCGGCTACCGACGTCGATTGGAAAGCCAAAGGCGCCGCAACTAAGCAGGCAGCCGAGTCCGGCACTCTGCCTCCATCCTCGAATCCCCCGGCTACCAAGCCACCCGAACCGAATCCACCCCATCCTCAATAGCAGTTTTTGCGACGCCGCCAAGAGGAGCCGCGATCAGATAAGCCCGCTGACCTCAGACCATTTCAGTTGTCTTTGTCTCCACCGCAGTTGTTGTGGCCGGGACCATCCAGCTTGGCCGGAAGTACCGGAAATCACACAAGTAGCAACGGCAAGGCACGATCAATTTGCTTAATCTCCGTTCGAGTAATCCCCTGAAACGAGACCTGCGGGATTCACGACTGCCGCATCTCGGACAGCTATACCGACGAATTCTGAGTAGCCGCATGGAGTTTGCTTCCTTCCCTCCGACCTCGAATCGACTGAGTTCAAAGGTAGCGCATGCGGCTGCTGGTTGCAATCGCGGAATGTTATTAAGGAGATTAACGAGATGGTCCGAGGCGTTCTTTTGTGTCCTGATTCACATTTATCCAGCCTTCACGCGAAACCGAACTTTACGACGCGTCACTGCTTATCCAGTGCAATCCGTCTCGCGACGGTATCAATTCTCCTTCAAATCGAGGCTGTTCCGCAGGACGATCCTCCTTCAGCAATGCCTGCAACTGCAGTTGGGTCACCTCGCCGAGGAAGTTACCAAAGAATTCCTTGCGCCGGTCAACTACGCTCCCGTAAGGAGTTTTTGATTGGACGTCTCTTGGAAAAGCACATCTCCCAGCCCTTCGCGTTCCTTTAGGTATTTCTCCGAATTCGAATACAACCGTTCGCCTGATCCGCCGACTCCCGCCACCAGGTTGATGAATGCCTCGTTGCCCACTTCAGGCGAGTTCATGGCTTTACAGGCGTGCCAGTAATATGAATCCAAGTCGTTATCCATGTCATAGAACGATAGAAGGAAATCATAGAAATAGGAGTATTCTCTGCGATAGCGAGACTCAAACTCCGTAAAGCAGCGTTGCTCGTCTAAGCTTCCTTTGAGGCATGTGTTTATCGAGCGTGCAGCAAGCAGCGCCGAATAAGTTGGAAGATGAACTCCGGAAGAGAATACCGGATCAATGAAACACGCGGCATCTCCGAGAAGAACCAATCCGGGAGCCCAAAATCGAGTGTGAGAATAGGAGTAATCCTTGCGCACACGCAATTCGCCATATGGACCTTCTGTAATTCGCTCCGCATCGCTCAATAAGTCGCGAATCGGAGAGCAAGCGTTAATGAACTCCATCATGGCGGATTCGTATCCTGGGTTAATTTAGAGCCATGCTCCTTCCCCACTACCGCACCCACGCTAGTAAGATCATCACCCAGCGGAATGTACCAGAACCAGCCATGTTCAAAGGCTGCGCAAAAGATATTCCCCTGATTCGGCGCCGGCAGCCTCCCTCCGTTGCGGAAGTAAATAAGCCGATATTCTGGAAAAATTTGGAATAAATGCGTTCCCCGGCAAACCGCGAAAGTGCTGTCTGGCGCCCCGAGGCATCCACTACAAACCGAGCTCGACATGCATGGGCATTGCCCTGCTCGTCTAAGAAGTTCAACCCGGCAACGCGCTCATTTTCAACTATCAGAGTTGTGGCCTGGTGACCCTCTCGCACGTCTACCTCCTTTTCTCTGGCGTTGCTCAGAACAATGGAGTCAAACTTCATTCTCTCAACCTGGTACGCCATCGACGTAGGGCCCGCCATCGCCGACGTCCACGGTGTCGGGCTCTTGCCCCAGCGAAATGTGCCGCCTCGCTTCGGAACAAACTTGGCTTCTTCAATCGCCTTGCCGACCCCAAGCAAAGGACAGATACCATGAATCGTGGGGGGAAGCAGCGGTTCGCCAATTTTGTAGAAAGGAAACTTCTCATTTTCGAGCAAAAGAACACGGCCTCCTTGCAACGCTACGAGCGTTGCCACCGTTGATACGGCCCTCCACCCACGACGACAGCGTCGAACTCAGTGTCATGACTAAGCAAGTTCAGATGCACGTCATCTTTAAATTGCAGCGCTGGCTCACCACTACAAATTTTGCGCATAACAGATAAAACAAACGACTTTGCCCGATATTTCAATCCGCGGAGACTTTACTTCAGATTCGAGGGTAGTCGCGGCCTGGGATCCACCAGGTTTATTCGCTCTGGCGCACTGCTCTCTGGCATGAAGCAATCGCCGTCACCAGCAGCAGAGCGCCATCAGGAAGCAGGAATATGACACCAGCGCCGTGCCTGAAGGCGTATCCGGTATTCGAGGGCCGACATAGTACGTCAGGACGCTGACGGAATCCGTCACTCTGGGATGGGCAGGCACCGGTTTGCTCGATTACTGAGCCGTCCACTTTGGATCGCGCTTTTGGACGAAAGCCAGCGGGCCTTCCCGGCAGTCTTCGCTCTCGCGCCGGCGTTCCTCCGCCTCGTAAGGGGCACCAAAGGCTTCTTCCAGAGGCAAATGGGCGGACGCAAGGCCGATCTGTTTCAACGCCCGCACCGACAGGGGAGCGCAACTGAGGATGTCTTCGACCCAGCGTTCTACGCAGGCATCGAGTTCTGAGATGGGCACCACTTCGTTGACCAAGCCGAGTTCATACGCCCGCGTCGCAGTCATGCGGCGTCCAGTCATCAGATAGCCCATCGCAATCTTGAACGGAATCTGCCGGGTTAAGCGGAACAGACCACCGGCGCCGGGAATTAAGCCGAGCTTGGCTTCCGGCAGCGCGAAACAGGCTTGCTCAGCGGCAACGATAATGTCGCATGCTAAAGCCAATTCGAAGCCTCCTCCGAAGGCGTATCCATTGACACGGGCGACGACTGGTTTACTCAGGTTAAACCGCTCGGTCAGACGAGGCCACCCCGGCCCGCCGCGGCTGCCAAAGGTCGTCGGAGGAATACCTGCACCGGTGCGCGCGACCAATTCCTTGAGGTCCTGCCCTACCGAGAATGACCGGTCGCCGGCGCCTGTCAGCACTCCCACCCAGAGTGCACTGTCCTTTTCAAAATCATCCCAAATCTGTAGGAGTTCTTCGTGCATGCGCACGTCCATCGCATTGAGTACATGCGGGCGGTCCAGGATTATGTAAGCGACGCGTCCGCGCTTTTCGTATCGGACTCTGGCATTCGTGTCGTTCATTCGTGGCTCTCAGCTTCCGGGTCCGTTATGCGCGGCTGACTTTGTCCAGTACATCCTGACTGTAAAGGCGTTCCGACTGGATTAACGCGAATTCTGACGCATAGTGCAAGAACAGTTCGAGCGGTTCCTCCGCCAGATTCAGCATGTGTCGATTCGCAATCACCGCAGGACCGCTGAGTTGGTGAGCATTACGGTCGATCGCGGCATCCATGTCAGTGGGATCCACTACTTCATCTAATAGGAGTTGGGCATCGGGTTCGTGCGCCCATATTTTACGCCCGCATAGGATAACTTGCCGCGCCTTACGGCTTCCCAGAAGCCGCGCAAGCCTTAGATTGGCGAAACCGGGAACAATCCCCTCTTGTGCAGCAGGCAAACTGAAGTAGCTGCCGGCGGCAGCGATGACGCGATCGAAGACCAGCAGTAACTGAGCACCGCCACCGATAGCAAAGCTGTCCACGGCGGCGATCCACGGCTTTTCAGAGGTTCTTTTATAAGCTCCAGCCGCTGCATTTTCCAGCAGGAGGCCGCGAATGATTTTATTGATATAGCCGAGTTCGCGCCGTAGTAGGAAATCGACAAACGAGATTTGGCCTGCATGCAGCGCCTTCAGATTGATGCCCGCGCTGAAGACTCGCCGCCCGGCATAGCGCGGGTGCGTCATGATGCCACCACGAAGAACGCCGACACGGACCTCATCGTCCAGCAGCGCCAAATCGACAGCCGTTTCCATATCGTCGATTAAGCGGTCATCTTCGGCATTGAGACAATGACTGTTGTTCACCGTCAGAAGTGCCGCGCACCCTCGCCTCTCGATCAGCACCGAACCAAGATCCATGCGGGTACTGCTCCGGAACTGCGCAATTAGCTCCTGAGCGCGAGCCGTCGGTCGCAGCGCAC
>DATHIZ010000358.1:0-14943 GCA_035316385.1 Bryobacteraceae bacterium
AGACGGCTGGACCGGCGTCGTGAACGACATGGTTTCCCGCGGCGCCACCGGGACAGACGACGAATTTAATCGCGTGGTGAGATATCTGGCCGCCCACTTCGGCCCCAACAATCCAGGCGGCGATTCGAAGCCAGCCACTGCCGCCAAGGTCAATGTAAACCAAGCCAGCGAGACAGATCTTTCGACCAATCTGGGACTTTCGGCCGCCGATGCGCAGGCCATTGTTCATTACCGCGAATCGTCGGGAGAGTTCAAAGACTGGCATGATCTGGAGAAAGTGCCGCATATAGACATGAAAAAACTGGCGGAGCAAAAGGATCGCATCGAATTCTCAAAGTCCGGGAAATGATTTTCGTCACGTAATTCGAAAAGGCAGGTAACCAAGAGGATGAGTCGGATTGTGAATAGTACATGGGCCAGGAGCGCCTGTGTGTTGGCGCTGGCGGCGGCCCAGCTTGCCGCGCAGAGCGGCGATGCGGCGAAAGGTAAAGCGCTGGTTGAATCGAGCCGTTGCCTGACTTGTCACCGCATTGAAGACAAAGGTTCGCGGACGGGCCCGAATCTTTCAGATATTGGGGACAGGCGCAAAGTGGACCAGATAAAGCGCGCGATCGTAACACCGGACGATGAAGTGCTTCCCGAGAACCGGTTTGTCAGCGTGACCCTGAAAGACGGCTCAACCGTGCAAGGGCGGCTTCTCAACCATGACGCGATCAGCGTGCAAATGATCGATTCCAAGGAGCAGCTGCGCTCGTTCCAAAACTCGGCCATCCGAGGTTACACCATTCTGTTGAAGGGCCTTATGCCTACCTTCCAGGGCAAACTTTCAGATCAGGAACTTGCAGATATGGTCGCCTACCTTAGTTCGTTGAAGGGAACAGACCAGCCGTGAAGAAGGGCGGTTTTCGCCCGTGCTTGCTCTTCTTCGTTTCTTTGGTGGGCGTGCTGCCGGCGCAAGTTACGTTCGATCGCATGCTGCACGCCGACAGCGAGCCGCAAAACTGGCTCACTTATTCAGGGGGCTATGCCAGCAACCGCTACAGCTTGCTGACGCAGGTGGCGCCGAACAACACCAAGAATCTAACACTGCAATGGGTCTACTCGCCCAAAACGCTGAACAAGATGGAAGCCACGCCTTTGGTGGTGGACGGGATTCTCTACACCGGCACCGTCGATGAAATCGTAGCCTTGGATGCGGTGACGGGGCGGACATTCTGGACGTACCGGCACACCGTGGATCCCAAGGGAGTGTTCGTACTTCCGATGTTTAAAGGCTTGGCTATATCGGGGGACACGCTGTTCTGGACCACGCTGGATGCCCACTTGATTGCAGTCGATTCGAAAACAGGTCGCGCCTTGTGGGACAAGATAGTGGCTCCCTGGCAAAAGGGATACCAGCTGAACGTCGCGCCGCTGGTTGTGAAGAACATGGTGATTCTGGGCCCAGCAACCAATGAAGAGGGCGCAAATTGCTGGGTGGCGGCTTACGACGTTCACACGGGCAAGGAACTATGGCGCTTCGACACGGCTCCGAATTCGGCTACCGCGCCAGGCGCCTCCACCTGGGCCGGGGATTCCTGGAAGCGCGGCGGCAGCCCCATCTGGGTCACGGGTTCCTACGATCCGGAAACGAACCTGACCTTTTGGGGAACTGGCAACCCGAACCCCGGCTGGAACGGCGACCCGCGCACTCCGGGAGACAACCTGTATTCGGATTCCGTGGTGGCGCTGGACGCGAATACAGGTGAGTTGAAATGGCATTACCAGTTCACGCCCAACGATGAGTTCGATTGGGACTCAGTGCAGGTTCCGGTGCTGGCCGTAATCGATTGGGAGGGCAAGCCCCGCAAGGTGATGCTGTGGGCCAATCGCAACGGATTCTATTACGTGATTGACCGGACCACGGGCAAATTTCTATTGGGCAAAGCGTTCGTAAAGCAGAACTGGAACGTCGGGTTCGATGAAGTGGGCAGGCCGTTGAAGGCTCCCGGATTCAAGGCTACGTTCGACGGCACTTATATCGAGCCGGGCGTGCAAGGGGGAACCAATTGGTATTCACCCTCGTTCAGCCCGCACACCGGCCTGTTCTACATCTCCGTTTGGGATAACTACTCCGCCGTTTCCGCCAAAGCTAGCGCGGTATGGAAGGAAGGCGAACGCTATACAGGGTCACGTCCGGGCGGCCGCATCATGGCTCCGTTGAATGGCCGTACACCTTCGCCGCGCGGCCCTGGAACGTATCGGGATGAATCAGAAGGGTACGGGGCGGTTCGAGCCATCGATCCGAAGACGGGCGAAAAGAAGTGGGATTTCAAGATGGCGGACTATACCGACAGCGGCATTCTCACGACCGCTTCAGACGTGCTTTTTGCGGGCGGGAAAGACGGCGAGTTGCTAGCCCTGAACGCGCACGACGGGAAATTGCTGTGGAGCGTGAATCTGGGTGGAACCATTGCCAACGGGCCTATGACTTACTCCGTAGATGGACGCCAATACGTGGCGGCCGCCGGGGGTTCCGCGCTCTATGTTTTCGCATTACAGGATTGAATGGAAACTATGTCTCTGATAGCGCGCGTGCTTCCGCTGCTCCTTTTAGCCGGCGGATCTTTACCGGCCCAGGTGACGTCTGACCGTCTGTTGAACGCCGATCGTGAACCGCACAATTGGCTGACTTACGGCGGAGGTTATGCGAGCCAGCGCTACAGCTTGCTGACACAGCTCAACCAGAGCAACGTCAAAAACCTGAAGCTGAAGTGGGTCTACCGGCCTAAGTACCTCGAAAAGATGGAAGCCACACCGCTGATAGTGGACGGAGTTCTGTACACGGTTCAGAACAGCGAAGTGGTGGCTATGGATGCGGCTACTGGACGCGCGTACTGGACGTTCCGCTACGCAGTGCCGCCTGCATCAAATCAGTACTTGATGGTAGTGAAGGGTTTGGCAATAGCCGGGGATACGTTATTCTGGGCGACCTATGACGGCCACTTAATCGCCATTGATTCGAAAACCGGCCTGGCGTTGTGGCATAAGACACTGTTTGACTGGCACAAAGGCTATCAATTGAACGTTGCACCCCTGGTTGTGAAGGACAAACTAATTCTGGGTCCAGCCACCAACGAGGAGGGCGCGAACTGCTGGGTGGCCGCTTATGACGCGAAAACGGGTAAAGAGTTGTGGCGCTTCTACACCGCGCCCATGGCCGCGGAAGAACCCGCGGCCAAAACATGGGCGGGCGAATCCTGGAAACATGGCGGCAGCCCCATCTGGGTGACAGGCTCTTATGATCCGGAAACGAACCTGACATTCTGGGGCACCGGCAATCCCAATCCGGGTTGGAATGGTGACAATCGTCCCGGTGACGACCTTTATTCTGATTCGGTGATCGCGCTGGACGTGGACACCGGCAAGCTGAAATGGCATTACCAGTTCACGCCGCACGACGAGTTCGATTGGGACTCCGTACAAGTTCCCGTGCTGGCCAAGATCAATTGGGAAGGCAAGCCCCACAAGGTCATCCTTTGGGCGAACCGGAATGGGTTTTACTACGTGATTGACCGCACCACCGGCAAGTTTCTGCTGGGCAAAGCGTTCGTCAGGCAAAACTGGAACATCGGTTTCGACGAAGTCGGCAGACCGATGAAATCCCCTGCCCTGGTGCCTAAGCCCATGGGCGGCCCTTATGTGGAGCCCGGTACGCAAGGCGGAACAAATTGGTACTCTCCGTCCTTTAGTCCAAATACGGGGCTTTTCTACGTTTCCAGTTGGGAAAATTATGGCGCTCCGTCTGGGAAGGGCGAGGTTGCCGAATGGAAAGAAGGCGCCAAATATGCGGGTAATATGCGCCGTCCTGCGGGCGCGGCGCGTGGCGCAGGGGGTCGCGGTCCGAGTCCGGCTTTTAAGACGGAGGAGGAAGGCTTTGGTGCTGTCAAAGCCATCGACCCGCGAACTGGCGAATTGAAATGGCAATTCAAACTGGTCGACTGGACCGAGAGCGGTGTGCTGAGCACCGCTTCGGACTTGGTCTTTGCGGGAAGCAGGGAAGGTAATTTCTTGGCATTGAATGCCCGGGACGGCACGCTGCTCTGGAAGGTGAACTTAGGAGGAACCGTGGCCAGCGGTCCCGTAACTTACCTTGCGAATGGCCGCCAGTATGTGGTGGTATGCGCGGACAATGCAATGTACGCGTTCGGCCCACCCGAATAACACAACGTCTTAGAAAAGCCCATTGAACGCCCCCCCTTCGTTTGGGGAGTAGCAGAACTGCGGCTACGCAGGACCTACCTTCTGCCAGCAGCCACTCAAATAGTGGAAAGGTTTTAGTAAAAGTTTGACATCGCCGATTCGCAGGTGTATGCTCCACTGAGACAAAGTCTCAAGACGGTCATTGCAATAGGTCTTGGTTTGGGAAAGGGGTATTCCATGTGCGAGCATCTTTCATCACACCGAGCGGCACACGCGCCATTCGGCAAATTGTGGTCCCCAGTCTGGGGAGCCATCGCGGTCACCTTGTTGTTTACGCTTTTGAATCAGCCTGCCAAAGCCCAGGTTCTCTTCGGCACAATGGTCGGCAATGTGACGGATTCAAGTTCCGCCGCTATTCCTACAGCCACCGTTAAGATTACGGAGATGACACGGAATGACGTGCACACGGCACAGCCAAACGAAAATGGCCAGTATTCCGTTGTCAACCTGCCGGCAGGCGTATATCGCGTCGAAATCAGCAACCAAGGGTTCCGTACATTTATTGCTTCCGACATTCTTGTCAACCAGAACAACGTGGTTCGGGTTGACGCACAGCTTGAGGTCGGCTCGCAAACAGAGACGGTGGAGGTCAGCGCCCAAGCCGCTGCGCTTCAGACGGACCGCGCTGACGTGCATGCAGAAGTGAGCACTCACGTTTTGGAAAACATACCGCAGCCTAACCGGACATGGCAGAGCCTGTTGTCAACTGTTCCCGGTTCGACGCCGCCAAACGGACAACTCAGCGGTGGCACGAACAATCCCTCGAAGTCTATGCAATTCTCTTTTAACGGCCAGGGCACCACCGCCGCGGCAGTCCGTGTTGAGGGTGTGAGCGCCATGAATCCATGGGTGGTGCAATATACGACGTTCGTGCCTTCCGTGGAGGCGATTCAGGACGTAAACATCGTCACCAACGCCGCCGATGCCGAACAGGCATTTGCAGAGGGCGCCTCCGTCAACATCCGGCTGAAGAGCGGATCCAATCAGACTCATGGTGCGGCGTACGAATACAACATCATCACCAAGTTTCAAGCGAATAATTTCTTCAGTAACCTTAATGGCGCAAAACGGCCGCATTTAGTGGATAACAATCCCGGCGCATTTATCGGCGGCCACATCATCAAGGACAAATTGTTTTACTTTGGCGCTTACGAAGGAAGTTACCAAAACGGAGCAGCTTCGGGAGTCCTTTCGCTTCCGAATGCCACCATGCTTTCGGGCAATTTGAGCGGATCCCCGCGCGCTATTTACAACCCGCTGACCGGAAACGCCAATGGAACAGGCAGAACACCGTTCCCTGGAAACATCATTCCAACGAATATGTTTGATCCGGTTGTGGTAAAACTGCTTCCTCATTTTCCGGCAGTCACCAATCCGAACTTGTCTTTGAATAATGACTTTGTCAACCAGAGTTACGTTTACAACCTTCACAAGATAGACACGAAAATCGACTATGTCGCATCGCAAAAGCTGCGGATTTCCGGACGCTACGGGTATCAACCGTACTACAACGTGCAGCAGCCGATTTATGGCGAGTTTCTGGGTGGATCCGGCGGTTTGTCGACGTGCGGAGCTTGTAATTACTTGCAGCACGGCGCAACATTGGCCATATCCGGATCGGCAACATACGTCGCCAGCCCGACGTTGGTTTTCGACGCCACGTTTGGCGTGACGCAAGCGCACCAGTTACTTTTCCCCACGAGATCGGATGAAAGAGCTGGCCAGCAACTTGGGATTCCCGGCGCAAACACCGGCCCTCTCCCTTGGGCGGGAGGCTTACCCAATTTCGCCATCGCTAATTACGTTACGTTCGGCTACTCCTATCCAGCTTTGGAGTATAAGGACCCAATCTTCGAATACAACGCCAATGCAACGAAGACTTTTTCGTCGCACACTCTTCGTTTCGGTGTCGACATCATTCGCCAGCATCAGAATCACATTGAAATCCGGCCAACGATATTTACCTTTTCCGGGAACGCAAGCACCTTGAACGCTCCTGGCGCCCCTAGCGCAAACGAATACAACGCAATGGCCGACTTCCTTTTGGGTCAGGCAACAACGTTGGGAAACTATGTGCAATACATCTATCCGTTGACGCTTCGCACCTGGCAGATTTCGATGTACGCGCACGATCAGTTCCAAGCGGGCCGTAAACTCACCATTAACTATGGCGTGCGCTATGAAAGGTACCCGGTTCCCACGCAGGCAGACAAAGGAATCAACCACTATAACTTCACCAATAACACGATGATGGAATGTGGCGTGGCGCTAAACCCACTCGATTGTGGGATTCACGTCTCCAAGAAGCTGTTTGCTCCTAGCATCGGAATCGCGTACCGCCTCACGGAGAACACTGTCATTCGAAGCGGCTATTCGCTATCGCCCCAACAGGACAACATGGGGAGAAACCTGATCCAGGGCTATCCGGATGAAGCTCAATCCACCATCAACGGCGCTACTTCATTCACCCCGGCCGGGACGGTGAGTGGAACAGGCGCGCCCGTCATTCCAACGCCGCCGTTTGTCAATGGCATAGTAACTGTGCCGCCGGGTACAGGCAACCTATTTACAAATCCGACGAACTTCCGGCGTGGTTATATCCAGTCTTATAACTTCACCATTCAGCGGCAGTTTAAAGGCGACATTACTGCGCAAGTAGGGTATGTGGGTGGACATTCGGTGAATCTTTTTACCAATGTCAACTTCAACTACGGTCAACTCGGCGGAGGCGCCGCAAGCCAGCCATTGTTCAGGTACGGCATTACGGCTAACGCGACGAACAACATACCGTTCTTGTCGGACAAATACAACTCCCTTCAGTCGAGTTTTCAGAAGCGATTCTCCCACGGACTGACGGTGCAGGGGCAGTTTACCTATTCACACGATATCGGCGTGCAGAGTGCGACCACGGCCATTCTCGTCCCGCAGTACAGCCGGCGGAATAGCTATGCCACCGCAATAGACCGGACATTCAACTTCACCCTTCTCGGTAACTACGAACTGCCTTTCGGAAAGGGTAAGCCGTACCTGCGGAGCGGCGTGGCGGCATTCATCACCGGTGGATGGAGTGTCAACGGAATTTTCACCCGCTTCTCCGGCACGCCGTTTACCGTCACCTCTTCCGCCGGATCCTGCAATTGCCCAGGCAATTCGCAAACAGCGAACCAGGTTCTGCCGGATGTTTCCTTCATTGGCAATGGCATCAACGGCGCGCCCTATTTCAATCCGGCGGCATACGCGCCGGTGACGACCACTGCGTTCGGAAATTCGGGCTACAACACGCTGCGAGGACCGGGAGCAACCAATCTGGATCTGAGTTTATTCCGGACTTTCTCTATATCGGAACGCTTCAAAGTTCAGATACGCGGCGAATCGCTTAATATCAGTAATACGCCCCATTTCGCTAATCCAACTACCGCCAATTTGAACGTATCGAACTACAACCCCAATTCACCGAATCTGGGCGGCTTCGGCCAAATAACGCAGACAGCGCAACTATCGCGGTTACTGGACCAAAGATACTTCCGCTTCGGCTTCCGGATCATTTTCTGAGACATAGCTTTTATCGCGTCAAAGCCCGGCTCGCAAGAGCCGGGCTTTTTGCTATGATGCGCAATTCATGAAGGCCAAGAAGAAACGCCCTTCTCCCACGTGGGTTTCTGTTGCGCGGCCTGCGCGCATACCCCGCCAATATTGGCTCGCTGGCTTGGCGCTGATCGTTCTCACCCTGCTGGCATTCTCCAATTCGTTCCACACCGGCCTGGCGCTGGACAATCAGATGCTGATTGCCGGAGATCCGCGCATCCGGGAGTGGAGCAGTCAAAACCTCGGACAAATGCTGCAACACACGTTTTGGTGGCCGAACGGGGAAGCTGGCATCTACCGTCCGTTCACCACCGTTACGTTTCTCTTCAATTACGCCGTTCTGGGTAATGGCGTACAGCCAGCCGGCTATCATTGGATCAATTTCCTGCTGCACGCCATCAACGTTCTACTTGTTTTTACTCTGGCGCTACGCCTGGTTCGCGGCTTTTCAGTAGCCGTCACTATCGCCGCTCTGTGGGCTGTGCATCCCGTCCTGACCGAATCGGTGACCAACATCATCGGGCGCGCCGACTTGTTGGCGGGCATGGCCGTCCTGGGCGGCTTTTTGATGTATTTGCAGAGCTCGGAGACAACCGGCAGGCGCCGCGCCGCGTGGCTGACGGGACTGATGGGCGCCACGGCGATTGGGGTGTTTTCGAAAGAAAGCGCCGTGGTTCTGCCGGGTGTGCTTGTTCTGTATGAAGTGACTTGCCATCAACGTAAGCGGCTCCGCGCGCTGCTGTATGGGTGTTTCGCCACACTCCTGCCCATCGCCGCCATGCTTTGGCAGCGCGCGCTTGTGCTGGCCGTCTCACCGAAGGCGGAGTTCCCGTTTGTCGACAACCCGATCGCCGGAGCGGATTTCTGGACTGGCCGGTTGACTGCTGTGAAGGTAATCGCGCGTTATCTTTGGCTGACAGTATGGCCGGCGAACCTTTCCGCCGACTATTCATATTCCGAGATACCACTTGCGCGCGGCAGTTTCGAAGACTGGATCGCGTGGATCGCCATCGCGGTCACGGTATGCCTGATCGCGCTGCTCTACCGGCGCAACCGCCTGGCGTTCTTCTTCGCGTGCGCCGGCTTTCTCAACTTACTGCCCGTTTCAAATTTATTGTTTCCCCTCGGCACGATCATGGCTGAGCGCTTTTTATATCTGCCACTTGCGTGCTGGCTGGCGTGTCTCGTTATCGTGATTGACTCCGCCACGAATCGAGTCCGCTACGCGCCGGTTTTCTTAGCTTTGATCGCCACTGGATTCGCGGTTCGAACCTGGGTGCGCAACCTGGATTGGACGAACAATCTTACGATGGCCACCGCAATCGTCCAAACCAGTCCTGGCAGTTTCAAAGGTCACCGGCTGCTGGCTGCGTCGCTTTTTGAATCGGCCCCTGACTACTCGAATATCAACCACGTCCTGGACGAAGCGACTCAAAGCCTCGCGATCCTGCAAACACTGCCGGACCATCTTGACGTATCTACGCCGTGGAATGAGGCGGCCTCTTATTACCTTGCCCAAGGCGATTCCTTGCATGGAAGCGCGCGCGAGCCCTATCAACAGGCAGTGCGGATCGCTCTCCGGTCCATCGCGATTGAGGCAGCGTCGCGCCACGGCAATAAAGCCGCGGTAGTTTACCGCATACTGGCCTCCGCGTATCTACGTTTGAACCAAGCCGCGCAAGCGCTTCCCGCGGCAATCCAGGCACAAGCGCTCGATCCGTCAAACGTCGAGGTATACGGGCAAATCGCGGATGCCTATGTGCGGCTGTCGCGCGGAGAAGATGCGGCGATTTCGTTGGCGCAAGGTATGTTTGCAACGTCGAACGGAAGTTTGCGGGAAGACCTACTGAAGCTATATCAAAGCGGCGTCGACACGAAAGGCTGCGCGGTAGTCGCGGGTCCTAGAGGGCCCGCCCTCAATCCGGCGTGCGATATCGTTCTAAGAGATCTGTGCGCGGGCGCCGCGCGGGCGCACAGGCCTGATTTGCTTGGGCAACTTCCCTGCCCGCCTAAATATCCTTGAGCAGTTCATCGATAATCGTTTGCACCGCGGCATAGGGATCGGGACCGTTGGCCCGCGTGGCTTCGATCGAGTAGAGCCCTTTGTATCCCAGCTCCTTCGAAATCGCTATGGCATCGGCTTCGCTGTAGCGTTCCGGGTCATAGTGCGCGTGACTGCTGCCGGAGGAAAGCGGATACATGGCCCGCAACCCCGCGTGCCGCGCCGTTTCATCGGGGAAGTTACCAGTATCGGGATTTGCATGAATACCGGCGGCTTTGACGACTTCCACAATCACCTCCCAACTTGGATTCGTAGGCGTAATGGCGCGGCCACGCGGCTCCAGCGTGACAAAGACGTTTTTTGTCTTTCCATAGTCGCCGATCGTTTTCAACGTAGAAATCGCGGCCTGGCGCACCTCGGGAACGAGGCTTCCATGATTCAACATGACACGTGGGCAGCCGAGTTCCGCGGCGTGATTGATCCATTGCTTGGTGAGGTCAATGGTTTCCACCCGGAGCACCGGTTCCGGCGAGGAAATGTTTAAGATGCCGAATTCCAGACAAATCTGATTCATCTGTGAGTTCGTCTTCTTCAAGCGGCCGCGAAACTCTCTCAGGTAAGAGGATTCGGTGGAAGGAAAATGTGTGTGCTGCAATTCCACGTGATGCACGCCATAGCGGTCGGCATACATCTGCGGTACATCCAGGATGTCAAGAGTTCTGGCGGGATCATCCGGATGAGCCGCGCTCTTCAAAACGCTATTGAAAGAAAGCGTCATGATGGAGATGCGGTCCAATTTCGACTTATCCGGCTTGGGTCTTTCTGGGGTTTGTCCCCAGCTTGTCCCGGCAACGCCAACGGCCATCGCGGAACCGATTAAAAATTCACGCCGTCTCATGATTTTTTGCCGCGCCACTCCGCGGCCAAACGGTTCAGCATACCATCGGGAAACTCGCCATCATAAAATACTGTGCGGTAGCGCAGCGTCAGCGGTTGATTGGCCGGAATGTTCAAGGGCTTGAGCGCCGAAATGCAGGGATTCAGAAACGACACATAGCGTGGTTCGTGCCAGGTGGAGCGCGGATTACCGGGATGGTCAATCAAAGCCGCTGCAACAGTCGCGCCGGTGTTTAACGCAATGGTGTAGCTGTACCAATCGGCGGCGGGCCAGTTCAGGTCCGGCTTCAACGGGTCGGAATCCGGCAGCGACACTTTGCCTTTGGCATCGGAAAGGTAGGATTGGCCGTCCTTCCGGCAGCGCACGACGAATCCGGTGAACGCCGCCCGGCCGATGCTCCAGTCGGCATCGGAAGTTAAGCGAAACAAAAAGTCGAGAACCCGTGCGCCTGGCTCTTCGTGCACCTGTACTGTGGTGTTTTCGTCCAGAACCTTCTCGCCGTCGATGGTCCAGTCGTTGAGGACCGATACCTCGGCGGATTTAGCGTCGGAACTCAGCAAGCGGATTTCGCGGTTCACAATAATGCGGCCCTTGGTGGCGGCAAAATGATTCCAGCCCCAGAAGTCACCGTGCACGGTCCCGCTGTTGCGCTGAAAATCTATATTTGCCCACGCGAGAAATGTGCCGCGGTGATCGCGGTGATCGGAAGGCGCGATGTCGGTCACGCGTTCGCCGGAAAGCGTATTCACCGGATGAAAGCAGCAGGCATTGAAACCAGCCAGCGGCACGCCATCCGGCTTTCGCGTCAGATAGGTGAACACCGTCTTGCCGTCCGGCGCTTTGAGCGTCAAGCCTGCCGGATCCGGTTCCAATGTCCAGGCTTGGGATTGAGTTCGAAAAGGAGCGCCGAGGGCCGTTGCCCCAAGGGCCCCCACGAATAGCCGCCGGTTAATCGACATATTGGATGTTAGTCCGGAAGCGCGAAAACGTACAGCGAACCTTCGCCGGTACCCACAATATATTGTTTCCCGTCGACAGCATAACTAATCGGTCCGCTGGCATTGGCGCCGCCCAGGTTGACGTGCCATAGCATTTGACCGGTCCGCGCATTCAGGGCCACGAAGTTCCCCTCCATCCCGCCGCCGAATACCAGGTCGCCGGCAGTGGAAAGGACACCGGACTCCGTATAGCTGACCATCTTGAAGTCCCACTCCTTGTCGCCGGTTTTGGGATCAATGGCGCGGATCGTTCCAAACCCTTCGTCTTCCGTCTTGTAATTGGAAAGCGCTCTATTGCTCGGGCGTCCGCCCGTGGGCGTGGTGGGGCGAGGGCCGGTTCCGGTGTAGCGCTGGCCCTCCTTCCAAACGCCGGGATCACCCTTCGGCGATGGACCGCCTGAATTCTCCCAGGTTGGAATATAGAACAGCCCCGTCTTTGGGCTGTAGGAAGGGGGATACCAGTTGGTTCCGCCTTGATTGCCCGGCTCGATTAGTGTGCCTCCCATTGGTTTGGGCCAACGCTTTGGATCTTTGATCGGCCTGCCTGCTTCGGTGAACCCAAGTTGCCAGTTTTGCTTTACGAAATTCTTTCCCATCAGGAATTTTCCGGTTGTCCGGTCCAGCACATAGAAAAAGCCGTTACGGTTCGCCCACAGCATTAACTTACGCGGCTCGCCTTTCCAGTCCATGTTGATCAGCACCGGAACCTGGGTCGCATCCCAATCGTATTCGTCTCCCGGTGTGAACTGGTAATGCCATTTCAGTTTGCCGGTACTTGCATCGAGGGCGATGACGCTATTGGAATAAAGGTTATCGCCGCTTGTGGAAGAAAGGTTATCGCTGGGTAGCCTGGGATCTCCGTTCCAGCCCGGGTTCGGATTACCGGTTCCCCAGAAGGTAAGGTTCGTTTCCGGGTCATAGGCGCCGCCGTTCCAGATGGGCGCTCCTCCATGCTTCCAGGAATCGCCCGCCCAGGTCTTGGCTTCGGGCTCATCAGCCGACATAGGCACGGTGTAGAATCGCCAGAGTTCTTTTCCGGTTTTGATATCGTAAGCCACCACCCAGCAGTTGGCGCCCGCTTCATTGGTCGCCGGCCCCAGGATCAGCATGTCTTTGACCACGAGCGGAGCCACGTTGAACTGGTAGCCTTTTTTCCAGTCAGCTATGACCTTGTCCCAGATCACTTTTCCGCTCTTCGTATCAACCGCCAGAAGATGGCAGTCCACGGTCGCCCAAAACAGGGTGTCTCCCGCCACCGCCATGCCCTTGTTCACTTCGTAGGCGTTGTAATACGCCTTCGGATCCAGCGGGTGCGGCAGCTTCCAGAACATACGTCCCGTAACGGCGTCCAGAGCCACCGCTTCCAGGGCCGTACCGGTGTACATGATGCCGTCCACCACGATAGGCGTGTTCTCCATCTTAGACTGGTTATTGCCAGTCTTCATATAAGTGGGGTGATACACCCACTTCATTTGTAGATTATTCACGTTCTCGCGATTAATCTGCGTCAGCGGGCTATAGCGATTGCCCGCATAGCCTCCGGAATAAGTGAGCCAATTCTGAGGTTCACTGTCGGCGTGGAGAATTCGGTCAGAGGTGACCTGCGCGGGTAGTAGGCCCGCAGCAAACAAGGCTAGCAGGAGCAAGCGATTAGACATGGGCTTTTGATCCTGGGTAATATCATACGCCGTCCCGGACCAAAATGGTACTCCGTCTTAAAAAGAATCTTCAAATCCGCGCGATTTTATAAGACCACATCTTAGACGCAAGCCACGGCGCGCCCCTGGTAGCGCTTATGGAAGACGCCATCCTTCATAATGGCGAGCAGGGCGTGCCGCTGCTGCAGGAGGCTGAGATCCAGCAGCGGATTCCCATCGACAACGATCAGATCCGCAAGGTAGCCTTCGCGGACGCGCCCCAGTTTCTCGCCTGTTTCGCCGGCCCACGCTTCCCCGCTGTAAGCGGTGGCAGCCCGCAGTGCTTCCCATGGCGCAAATTCGAACAGATTGACGAAATGCTCCAAATCGCGCGATTCGGTGCCGTGCGGCAGCCAGGCGAAACCGTAGTCTCCGAAGGGCAATATTTTGATACCGGCAGCGCGCATCTTACGCATGACCTTGATGCCCTCTTCGAGTTCACGCTTGTTGCCGATCATCTCAGCCACATCGGTGGTGATTCCCCATTCCGCAGCCTCGTAATTGGTGTTGTAGCGCGCCGCGATCGCGGGTGAAACGTAATGCCGGCGTCTGGCCGTGGCCAGCTTTTCGATGGTTTCGTCGGTCGCGAAGGTGGCATGAAAGATGAATTCCACCCCAAACTTGAGGCACTGGCGGACGGAGGAATCGGCATGCGCGTGCGCGGCCAACCGCTTGCCGACGTTCTGCGCTGTTTCCGCAATGGCTTTGACTTCGTCATCTGTCATCGGGTTGTGAAAGCCGGGCATGCGAGGGAAACAGAAGCTATCGCCGGAGTTGTTGAACTTGATCAGATCGACACCCTCGCGAATCAGTATTCGAGTGACTTTGCGAAACTCGTCCGGTCCGTCGCAGATAATCGATATCGACGGGTGCTGCTGATTGAGTTGGTTGTCATCCGCCAACCCGCCGGTGACAGTGAGTTCGGGAGAGCCTGCCAGCAACCGGGGCCCCGGGATCTTCCCCGCATTGATTTCATTCCGGATCACGATATCCAGCCGCGGTTTCGCGGAAGCCGCTCCAATGGCCGCTGTGAACCCCATATCGAGCGCGAGACGGGCGTTATGCATCGTCCACAGAACGTGCTCCTCCACCGGCAGCGCGGTGAGTTCCGCTACCGTTGTGCCGTTGTTGTAGGTCAGATGCGAGTGTGTGTTGATCAGGCCGGGCATCAAAGTAGCGCCGCCCAGGTCAATCACTTCACGCCCGGCTCGCGGCAAGCGCTCATTGGGAGCCGCGACCGACACAATGCGGTTGCCTTCCACCGCTACTTCGCCTGGCCGTAGCGTCTCTTCAGCGCCCTCGAATATAACGGTATTAGTGAACAGTATCCCTGGCATGGCGCTCTCGGTTAAGCGGCTTTCTTCCGGTTCCGGGCGGCAAACAGCGTCATGGCGTAATTCACCTGCTTGGGACGTTCCACCGTGGCCCAATGCCCGCACCCGGCCAGTATTTGAAGCTCCGCGCCGTCGATCGCACTGGCCAATGCGCGCGCTATCGGAATGGGCCCTGTGCGGTCTTCGT
>DATHIZ010000359.1:0-3496 GCA_035316385.1 Bryobacteraceae bacterium
TCAGACGAATCAGCCGGCGCCGGCGCCCGATCCGGATGCCGATGAGAATACGATACGCGTCAACGTCAAGCAAATCCTGGTGCCCACCACCGTATTGGATCCGGATGGCCACGGTTACGTCAACGGATTGAAAGCCAGTGATTTCGGCCTGGTGGACAACGATAAGCCGCAAAAAGTGCTGGCGGAACTCACGGAGCAACCGCTTTCCGTGGTCCTCGCCATCCAGGCGAATTCGGATGTGGAGCCAGTGCTTGCAAAGCTGCAAAAAATCGGGAACCTGCTGCAGGGTCTGGTGACTGGCGAAAATGGCGATGTCGCGGTACTTGCATTCGACCACCGCATGCAGGTTCTGCAGGACTTCACAAGCGATCCGAATAAGGTGCAAACGGCAACGGAAAAGCTCAGGGCAGGATCAAGCACGGCAGCGCTCATCGACGCAGTGCTAGAGGCGGATCACATGCTGGCGCGTCATGACGTCCAAAGCAAGCGGAGACATGTCGTCATTCTGCTCAGCCGCAACACCGACAAAGGTAGCCAAGCCAAACTCCAGGAGACGGTTCGCAAGATACAGTTCGACAATGTGATCGTCTACTGTGTCGACATCTCGAAATCGCTGACGGCTTTCATGAAGAAGCCGGATTATCCGCGTCCCCCGGCCATTCCCGCGGAAGGCCAGGCGCCGACCATTGGAGGCGGCTCCGGGCCGCGCACGGGGACTAGCGACGCGCAGCAATCGACCGGCAATCTACTGAATGCCGTTCCTCCGATTCTGAATTCCATCCACGACCTTTTCCGCAAATCACCGGCCGAGGCGTTGACTTCCTTCACCGGCGGGCGCGTGTATGGCTTTGCGACGGAGCGTGCCATGGAAGACGCTATCACCGATATCGGCAAGGATCTGAACAGCCAGTATATATTGAGCTATTCGCCGAACAACGCCGACGAACCGGGATTTCACAACATCAAGGTATCTGTGAACCGGCCGGGCCTGATTATTCGCACGCGGCCTGGTTACTGGGCTGTCGGCGGTCAACAGCAATAAGGCGCAACTCTTCAGGAACGGGCTAGGCGGACTTCTCGAAGCGCATCGCTCCGAAGCTGACCACGCTTTGGGGATCGATCTGCCATTGATGATAGTTGAGGAGTTCGCCACTCAGGAACGGCATCACTTTCATGAATGTGTAGAAGGGCGCGGACCCGCACCATTTCAGATCATCGTGGCTATCTTGTACAAGCGACCAGTAGCCACGGATGTCACCACTGGCGATTCGCGCAATGCGCGCGCGGTCCCGCTGCTCAATCGCCACCATCTCACCGAGGTTGGCGGTAGCACGCAGCGGATCATTGTAGCGGCGGCCCATGTGCGCCATATCCACGCCTAGAACCCAGAACAGCCGGTTTCCTTCCCTGGCGCCGATGTTTCCGAGCGAGTCAAAAAAACGCGCGACGGGTTCACTTTGTTCGGGCAAGCCGCCCTCATAGATGCTTTTGACAAAGGGACCGCAGAGTATGGGAAGAATGCGCACATCCGGCCCGTAGAGATGCTGCAGGAAGATCACCTGAAACTCGATCGAATGTTCCACGGCGTGGCAATAATCTTCCATACGAATAGCCTCTTTCGCACCACGTTCCAACTCGTCGATCAGCCGTGCGTTGGTTTGCGCCAGGCCGAAAGGAGTGGCGAAGCGCTTGCGTGTGAGACCGAAACGTTCGGGTGCGCCATAGTGCGAGGTGCCCAGCACGACAAAGGTCCGGTCCCTGGCCTCTTCCGCGGAGGGCAGGCTTTGATAGGCGGCGCGATAGGTGCCCCAACCTCCGTCCGGGCTCGCATGCGGAGCAGCGATACCGACGACCGAAGAAGTGCCGCGCGGCGCGCCCACGCGAGCCGTTAGCAAGCCGGCCAGCATTCCTGGGTTGTCGGGATACGCACTACCCGCAAATCCCGGTTCACGCGTCGTTTCCAGAAAAAACGAGGCTTCCCGCTTCGTTTTCAATTCCCGATACCGGTCATTTTCCAGAAAGCCGGCCTCATCGAGCGCATCGAAGAGGTGCTTTTCTAAGTCACCCACATCAATTTCGCCAGTCATGCGTACGAGTTCCGCGCGCAGATCCAAAGTGGATTGCTGCCCATCGAAGCACTCCAGCGCCTGCACTAACGGCGGCGGCACCAGTAAACTTGCATCCGAATAGTGATACGGATCACGAATATACAGTCCCGGCTTGGCGGGGTCGCTCGACGGCATGAAATCCAGGTTGAAACGCAGCGGAGGCAAGACTTCGGACACGACTCATTGTAGCGGCCAGCGGCACAGCGGAGACGTTATCCTGCGACCGCTGTTCGACCCCGTTCGGGGCCACGATTTTGTAAGTCAGGCCCGCGAGCCACACGTTCGCGAAGCCGCCCGCGAGCATCACGCCGTTATCGTCGAAAAACTGCTGCCGAGGGATCGGTATCTATGCGGTATTTATGGAATTTATTTATCTTTATTGGAGCGCGAATCGGTAGGTTGCCATACATTTGTAGGTACAATTGAGTGGGACCAAAACAAGGCGAAGGCGAACTTTTCGCAAGCATGGCGTTCTGTTCTCCACGGAAGCGCAAGGCGTGTTGATGGCTGAGCGATCACTATCAGCGGCGACGGCGATTGGGACGGAGACAAGATCAGGCTCATCTCGGCGCGTGTCGCCGAACCGCAGGAACGCGAAAAATACGAGGACAAACGATGAAAGACTCTTACAATTTCAGCAAAGGCAAACGCGGACGCGTGGTTCCCGAACCCGCTCTCGAACCGGGAAAAGTGAAGATCACCATCCGGCTTGATGAAGATCTGCTCGACCATTTCGGAGCGATGGCAGATGCATCCGGAGGCAAGGTGGGTTATCAGACTCTGATTAACTCCGCACTGCGTGATTACATCGAAGGCAAAGCGCCGAAAATGGAAGACGCGCTGCGGCGCATCATTCGGGAAGAACTCGCAGCAAACGTCGCCATCAGCACGGCCTTACGGATGGCTAGTTCTTCGGCTTCGCCTTAACTCGCTGCGCTTCGCCCTCGACCTGCGCGCCGCTCTTGAGCTTGCCGTAGGACTCGGCGAACGATTCTTCGCGCGCCGGCTCCGTTGCCCATGAGCGATGCGCCCTTCCCGGCATACTTCGCGTCCTGCGCGAATTGCCGAGCCGCGGCTACGATGTTGGAGCGAGGGGCACAAGCATTACTTAGAACACGCCTCATTGTACGAAGGCGCGCAGACGGTCCAGAACCTGGCGGGGCACACGGACGTTTCCGGATATTCCCGAGCCTAACTCGACGGTGGGTTTAATGGTTCCGTGAAAATCGGAGCCGCCGGTCGGCAGCAGTTGGAATTCTTCGGCAAGTTGCCGGTAATAGGCTTGCCTCTCTGCCGAGTGCTCCGAATGATAGACTTCCATGCCGACCAGGCCCGCGGCTTTCCAGGCTTGCAGAGCTTCCCGCTCCTGATGCTCGTGCAGACCGATG
>DATHIZ010000360.1:0-3533 GCA_035316385.1 Bryobacteraceae bacterium
AGTTCTCTGCGGCGCACACTCACGGCTTATTGCGGCTATTACCATAACTGGAGAACTCATCTGTCGCTGGGCAAAGACGCCCCGGAAGCCCGACGAGTACAGTTCGTCACCGAGGGCGAAGTAGTCGAGATGCCGGCAATGAGCGGTCTGCACCACCGTTACGAACGCCGAGCCCCTAAAATCCCGTTCACGTCCAGACGAGGGCCAAGCCTGTTACGACGGTCCAACAGTCCAACATGAGGGGTGTTTTTACTGCACTCCACTCGAACGTGACGTTCTGGTTTCCATCACTCCACAATTAGTTTGTCGGTCGACGAGCGATTGAGTTCGCCGCTGTTTCCACAACTTTTGAGTTATTTGTAGAGACAATCTACTCAACGCACGTCCGACGGCTGTAACTCACGATTGCGTTACTCTGAAAAAACGACGCCATGCAGCAGCTTCAGGAACGCCAGCTTTTCAGTGTCATCACCGCGATTGCGTTGGCTTTGTTTTGGTTCCGAGTCAGCTATACGGGCAAGGTTTTGCGGGCACGCAAGCACTGCATCAAGTTCAAGCTGCGCCGGGCGGCCGTGGCGCTTTCAGTCTATATTATTTGCGTTCTGGTTTTGCCGGTTTACGGTGTGCGGATGATGCAGGCTCTTCCGTGCGCGATTGGCGCCGGCGCCGCGATGGCCATGCTGGTGGTGCAACGGCCGAAACATAAGCGGCACATTCCGCGCAGCGTGCGTGCTGCCGTGATTAAACGCGACCTCGGCGGACGCGCGTTCAATCGAAATCTTCATTCGATCGATCATATTGTTCCCTTTTCCAGAGGCGGCGACCATTCGGTTCACAATCTGCGTGTCATGGAACGCAAAGGGAATTTAAGAAAGGGCGGGCGGATGCCCACGCTGGATGAGTTCAAGAGCCCGCTGAAAACGCCGCTCGTTGGGAATTTGAGGCCCGTGGTGGTGCTATCGCTACTGTTGCTACTGGCTTTGTATTTGCTGCGTCATCCGAGCAAGGCGATGCTCAAGGCAATGCCCTTCCATTACTACCTGCTGAATAACGGCAGCCACATACGGTACGGTTGAAAAAACGATATCCCCAAAGGGCTTTTATGCGAGATCAGCACCTAATTGAGCATTTCGTCAGTAAGCTGATTACCGCGAACTAATGTGTCCGCGGCAACTTCTTCTCACAATCCTCGTTTTTTCTAGCAATTTTGAACAGTTGCTACAACAAATGAGGATTCCGGCGAAGCCGAACTCTGATTCCGAAGGGAAGCCGAACGGCATTCCGGGATAAACCGAAGACCTTCGGAGCGTAGCGACGCTGGCATCTCGATTCTGCAGGAAGTGTTCGGCTTCGTCAAGAAAAAGTATCCGGAGCGCAGCGAAGGAAGAGCGCCGCTAGCGAGGAAAGGGGTGCAGGGGAAAGGACGGCACGTCCTGTACCCGCCTCAGCACACAATGATCCCGGAGCGCGACTAGCGCTCCGGACTTCGGCGATGACTTCCGCATTACCGAACGTCCATGTAAGTCTTTGTCAAGAGAAAACGCACTTCTCCTGACGCGCGCTTCGGAGGAGCGCGCAAAACGTATAACCCAGATTCGGCAGCCCGTATGGTCCGAAAACCGCAAGTGGCAGAAAACAAACCCGGCATGTTGGGTTTCGGCTGGAAGCACGGATGGGTAATTTAACAACTTAAGCGGCTTGTTTAACGGTTAAATCGCCGACAGAAGCTCTGAAGGAAAACATTCTGTTACTAATACGATCCGGCCTTCCGGACCATACGAGAAAGAATTTTGTTGCACAGATACTGTCATCAAAAATCGATGGGGCTGCTTCCGGCGAGCATGCGGCTGCTCTCACGCATCCCCTCGGCGGGCTTAGTCGATCTCGATGCAGGCTACTGCGGAATGACCGGCTCCTTCGGATATCATAAACAGCAATACGACATTTTCCATGCGATCGCAACGCGGCGGTTTATTACGGCAGTCAAGTCGATGAACGCGGGAGATGTTCTGGTAGCTCCCGCTATTTCCTGCCGGCATCAGGTTCACGACTTCGGCCAGGCTGCGGGGGTCCATCCGGCAGTTCTGATTCGCACCTTGCTTCAATAAAACTCGGCAGAAATAAAATAACATGGCGCATCGACCAGGCAGACACTTCCTTCAAATACCAGGACCAACCAACGTTCCGGATCGAGTATTGCGAGCGATTGATCGTTCGACCATCGATCACCGCAGCTCCGAATTTAGCGGCCTGGGCAAGGACTGCCTGAAGGGTCTAAAGGCGGTTTTCCAAACAGACGGCCCAGTGATCGTCTATCCTTCGTCGGCCACCGGAGCCTGGGAGGCCGCTCTGGTGAACACGCTGAATGCAGGCGATAAAGTGCTGGCCTTTGAGACTGGTTACTTTGTTAACCTGTGGACCCAGATGGCCTGCAATCTCGGTTTACGAGTGGAGATGATTCCGGGCGACTGGCGTCATGGAGTAGATGCCACGAAAGTTGCCGAAACACTAGTCGAGGATCGCGGTCACGAAATCAAAGCCATCATGGTAGTCCACAACGAAACGTCCACCGGAGTGACAACGGACATTCCGGCGGTGCGCCGCGGCATCGACGCGGCAGAGCATCCAGCGCTTCTGATGGTGGACACAGTCTCTTCGCTTGCGTCTATCGATTACCGTCACGACGAGTGGGGAGTGGACGTGACGATTAGCGGATCCCAAAAAGGCATGATGCTGCCGCCCGGTCTTTCCTTCAATGCTATCGGCCATCGAGCCACCGAAGCGAGCAAACGCAGCTCGCTACCAAAGAGTTACTGGCGCTGGGCTGAGATGCTGGAGAACAACTCACGCGGATTTTTCCCATATACGCCGGCAACGAATCTTCTATACGGGCTGCGCGAGGCGCTCGCCATGCTCCAGGAAGAAGGTTTGGCAAACGTCTTCGCGCGGCATGCCCGTCTAGCCGAAGCAACGCGCTGCGCGGCGCGCCAGTGGGGCTTCGAAATGGTGGCTCTTGATCCGCGTGAATGCAGTAACGCCCTTACGGCTTTGTTTATGCCCGAAGGCTTCGATGAAAGAGCGTTTCGAGCCGTGGTACTCGACAAATTCAACATGTCGCTCGGTTCCGGACTCGGCAAACTTGCCGGCCGCGTTTTCCGCATCGGTCACCTCGGCGACTTCAATGAATTGATGCTGGCGGGAACTCTCGCCGGCATAGAAATGGGATTTCAAGTCGCTGGAATTCCGCATTGCCGCGGCGGCGCCGGCGCTGCTTTGAAATACATTGCGGAACAAATCGCATGACCATTCGTGGGTGGCAGATCACAATGTGGCGAAGCCGCTGGCCTCAACTCACCTTTGCCGTTCTTGCGACGGTCATGCTCGCGAACATGCAGTATGGATGGACGCTGTTTGTCAATCCCATGCATGACGCGAATCATTGGAGCCGCGCGAGTATTCAGCTTGCCTTCACAATTATGATTTTCGTGAATACATGGCTATCGCCGCTCGAAGGCTGGCTGGTGGATCGCTAT
>DATHIZ010000361.1:0-23268 GCA_035316385.1 Bryobacteraceae bacterium
CAGGGGTGGACATTAAGTGCTCCTTTGGAAATGGAAACGCCGCGCGGGCTACAAGCCTGCGCGGCGTTTTTGAATTTGTTGTGCTTCAGGGCGTTGACAGGCCCTTTTGCGATCTTCTGCTTTAGGATAGCAGGGGCGGAAAAGCTGGTCCTGGATAAGTGTATTAGAATCAGATAGTTATGTGCTGTGACTGGACGCGGCGCGGTTTGAGGATCCGGGGGGCCGCTCTTTATCTTGTTGATTTAATGGAAGTTGCGTTGGCCGGTTTTTCGCGCGCATCGAATTTACTAGAATGCCGCTTATGCGCCTTAGGGGGCGTTCGTGAGTAATGGCACATCGTGGGCGCTAACGCTTCCGGCTCGGAAACGGCAGTTCGGTAGTTCGGAGGTCGAAAAGTAGTTCGGAGGTCGAAAAGTGGTCGGAGGGTTGTCTGGGATTGATAGCTGGTGAACGCGATGCCTTTGCCCGGCGCTTTTTCAATCACATACTCCAGCGCGCGCGCCGCCATTCCTAGCAGCGGGCCAAGCAGCGGGATGAAGAATGAGGGAACAGGGACGAGCGGTAGGGCGCTTCCTCTTTGTAATGCGTCGGCCTGTCCGGGCCGGCCATAGCGGCCAGCGAAAGAAGGCGATGTTCCGGTATGAAGACTTCCTTGGCGACGATGGTGTTGCTGCCCGTCCCTTTCATCCCCGCCGCGTGCCACGTGTCCTCGATGACGAGATCCGAAATGGGGAAGAGACCGAGCGCCTTGCCGGTTTGCTGGCCGGATTCGTCGAACAGGGGCACCCCGAGGAGTCCCCAACCGGCGTGCAAACAGCCGCTCGCATACGTCCACTTCCTGATGCGCTGCCGAAGATGGAAGCGTCAGGGCCGATGCCAAGCATACGGGAGGCAGAGTTGTTGAGCGTGGCGACCCAGGCCGTGGAGCCACAGCCTTTTGCAAGCTCGCGGGAGACCTCCACCATCGTGCGAATGTCTGTTTCGAGACCGCCGAAGCGCCGGGGGACAGTGATCCTGAGCAGACCCGCGGACCGCATCGCTACAAGGTTTTTCTTCTGTAATGCGGCGGTCCGCCTCGGTCCTTGCGGCGTTCTTTTCAAGCATTGGTTGCAGAAGACTGGCGCGCTCGACCAGGGCGCGGCGGAGCGCTGCTCCGGAGAGATGGGAGATAGCGGTTGTATCGGTGTCTTCAACGGCGTTTTCAACTGCGTTCATTTGTAGGAGAGACACTGCATCAATGAACTTATTCCGTTCTGCCGCGCGCGGGGCTAAACAGGCGGCTTGGCGGGCGAGCAGGGCTGGGAGAGCTATTTCTATAGGCGATGGCTTTCGGATCAGTCCGGTGGAACTGCTCCCCAAAATTGTGATCACGTGATGCTGCGGTGTGGGTAATTGGTATCGCTTCGCGGTAACCGTTAAGGGACATGTCTTTGTAAGCAAAAGGCAGACGGCACGACCGTCCGCCCCACTAGCACCAGCAGAAGCAGCAGCGGCTGCAGCAGCAATTTTCACTAGCTCTTATTGCTATCAGCGGTTGTTCCGCGCGAAGGCGCAGAAATTTTCATTAACATTTCCTGAAAAGGGTGCGGCGGGTGGGACACGCAGCTTGCATGACCAATTCGCGTAGGCGGCTGCCCCATTGGGTTCCTGATTCTGTGCCGGTGTTCGTGACTTGGCGGTTAGCTGGTACGTGGCCGGGGCGTGTTTCGCTACCGCAAGGACCGCAGACCACTGCCGGCGAGCAGTTTGCCTTGGTGGATGACGGGTGGGATCGATTTACCGCAGGTCCGGTTTGGTTGAGGGATGCGCGCGTCGCCCAGATGGTGGTGGATGCTTTGCTTTATGGCGCTTCGGTTAGAGAACTTTATGACTTGCATGCTTATGTTGTCATGCCTAATCATGTCGATGTGGTCTGGGAGCCCAAGATGGCGATGCCGCGCGTCCTGCAATGGGTGAAGGGTGTTACGGCGCGGCGCGCCAAGCGTCTGTTGGGTTTGCAGGTGATAGAACTGCGAAAGGTCGTCCGCTATGTCGAAAGGAATCCGGTGAAGGCTGGTTTGTCAGACTGTGTTGAGAGTTGGCCTTGGTCCAGCGCGAGCGCAAGGCAGACGGCACGACCGTCCGCTCCACCAGCAGTGTAATGATTACGGCCGGGCGGCGGGCACTATTTGAAAAGCGGTTACCTTTCCTGTGTCCGGGTTCAAGTCGCAGGTGAAGGTAAAATCCTGCCAGCCTTTGGGCGCGCGATACTGCCCGATACCTGTTAGGCGGCGATTGCCCGCAAGCGTGAGAGTTTCGGGGGCGTCCGTTCCGAGAAAGACCCGGTCTACGCCTTTCTCCCGCTTTTGCAAGATGGGCAGCGCCGCCGGACGGCACATGAATTCCGCTACCTTCTTGGCGTTGGTCCAGCCTTCCGCCATGTGGCGGTCCACGGGCCCTTTCAACGTTGCGAGTTGGCGCGCCACAACCGCGTTTTCCGCTGCTGAAAGCGCCGGCTCCGGGCGGTCAGCCGCTTGGGCAATCGCTCCGCAAACGATCAGCCCGATCACTCTTCTCATGCAGCCCCCCGCCAATTCTCTTACTAACTAGACAGCTCGCAAACCCGGTTCGTGTTCCACCGGAATTTCTTGCGCAAGGTGCGCGAAACTCTGGGTCCGGTGCAGATAATAATACACCGCGAGCAGAGTCAACATACAGAACCCGAGAACGACCATCAGGAGGGCAAATTGTCCCAGCGTACGAATGGGCGCGGCGGCTTGCCGTTCTTCCTGGCTCACCAACGTGAACCAGCCCAGGTTATCGTAGGTCTTTTTTAAACCCGTTCCGGCATAGCCTATGATGTGCCTTCCGGATTGGAGCGTCGGAATCGCCCAGCCACTCTGGCTGCCCTGCGGCAGGCCCACAGAATCACGGATGGCCGCAAACTCCTGGGATTGCCTACGGGCGAAGACATCGGTATCCGGGCTGCTGATGATGTAAGCATCCTCACTCACGAGCGCGGCCCGGGCGCCGTTGCTGATTTGGTTCTGGTGAAAGCGCGACAACAATCCAGTGATATCCACGGCGGCGCTGAGAACACCGATGGTCGCATTTGACGTCAGATCCGAAATCGGCACGCCGATGGTGACGTAGTAGGATTTGCTGAGTTCATCGGAAAGAATGTTGCTCACTTTGATACCGCCCTGGCCGTTGTTGAAAGCGGCCTGCCAGATCTCGTTCTGGGCATAAGAAGCCACGGCCGGTTTGTGGGTGGCGGCCACCACGGCTCCACTTTCAGCGGTTGCCACAAGGCGGAGGAAGCGCGGATCCAAGTCCCGCCGGCGCCGCAGCGCTTGAGACGCGCTGCCAGTCGAGATTCCCGCAGCGGCGGCATTTTTATTCGCGCTCGAGCGGTTGCCGTCGGTCACCGCCTGCACAACGGCCGGGTCCGATGACAGGGCGACCACGTCATGTACACGATCCTGCATGAATTGGGAAACTTCATTGCTGAACATTTCCGCCATCGTCTTAAAATCTGTTCCGATGACGTTATCGAGGGATTTATCGCTCTGCTGGGTCAAGATCAAACCGGTAATGCTGAGCGGGACGATCAGGACCATCAGGGCGAGCAAGAGTTTGGTAATGGAAACGCGCACTTCAAGCCGGTCCACTTCACACCTCCATGCCACACAGTCTAGACACGGGCCTGGCGCCGGTCGCGGCCTGGGTGAGGTTTCCCAGTCGTTCACGGCCACGCGGCCGCATATCATCTTCATGCTACTCCAAATGGCGCGACGGGACCGCCCACTTTATTGGGACGGGAAACTAGACATCCAGACACCCATATCCCGCTGCCGAGTTCGTTGACATTTGCTACGGTGGATTTCGAACGAGACACCGTGGCGGGGGGCTTGGCGGTGGCGGCGGCTAATGTTTGATTAGAGATTTCCGCGGCGGGCCTGTTCCCGCTCGATGGCTTCGAACAGGGCTTTGAAGTTGCCTTTACCGAAACTGCGGCCGCCTTTGCGCTGGATGATTTCGAAAAACAGGGTGGGCCGGTCTTCGACGGGCTTGGTGAAAATCTGCAGCATGTAGCCTTCGTCGTCGCGATCCACCAGAATGCCCAGGCGCGCCAATTCGTCTATGGGTTCGTCGATCTTGCCCACGCGTGAGGTTAGCTGTTCATAGTAAGCCGTGGGGATTTGCAGGAATTCGATGCCTTGGTTGCGCAACTGTGTCACTGTTTGAATAATGTCGAGCGTAGCCATGGCGATGTGCTGTACGCCGGGGCCGCCGTAAAATTCCAGGTACTCTTCAATTTGAGATTTGCGCTTACCGCGCGCAGGTTCGTTCAACGGAAAGCGGACCCGCTCATTTCCGTTGGTCATTACTTTCGACATTAAGGCGGAATACTCAGTGGATATGTCCTGATCGTCGAAGTGCTTGAACATCCGGAAGCCCATCACGTGCTGGTAGAAGTCGACCCAGGTGTTCATCTGACCCCAGCCGACATTGCCCACGACATGATCGACGTGCTGGAGACCGGCTGGGCGGGAGATGGAATCCGGACCGGGCACTTCGACAAAGCCGGGAAGGAACACGCCGGGATACGCGCCGCGCTCGACGAAGGTGTGAATTGTATCTCCATACAAGTTGATCGCGGAGAGGCAGGCTTCGCCCTTCTGGTCATGCACGATGGAGGGAGTTTGCGAACTGGCCGCGCCGCGCATGGTGGTTTGCTCCCAAGCCGCCTTTGCATTTTCAACCAGAAGCGCGATGGACTTCACACCGTCGCCGTGTTTGGCGATGTGCGCAGCCACATCACTGTCCGGCTGCAAAGGAGTGGTGAGGACAAAACGGATTTTATTCTGTTCCAGGACATAGGACACACGGTCGCGCGTGCCCGTTTCCGGGCCACGATACGCGACGAGGCGAAATCCCATGGCGGCGCGGTAGAAATACGCCGCCTGCTTGGCGTTCCCGACATAGAACTCAATATGGTCGGTACCCTGAATCGGCAGGAAGTCCGCTTGCGTGGCAGCCGCCGTCTCTCTCTGTTCACTTAGCTGAGGCATACATTGACTCCATTTCTGTCACAAATAACTGGTTCTCTTCCGGGGTGCCGACCGAGACGCGGAGGCACTCCGGCAGACCGCAGGAAGCGAGAGGCCGGACAATCACGCCGCGCCTCAAAAGATTCTCAAAAACGTGCTTGGCCTGCTCCGGACCGGCAAAGACCAGCATCACGAAATTGGCGGCGGATGGCACGACCTGAAAACCGAGGTCACGCAAACTGGTGCTCAGGAAAACCAACCCTTTCGAGTTGTTGGCAACGGTGCGCAGCATGAACTCACGGTCTTCGAGCGCGCCCAGGGCGGCAGCTTGCGCGGGTCCGCTCGGTTCAAAGGGAAGTTTCACTTTCAGCAACACCGAGATCAGATCTTCGTGCGCGAAGCCGTATCCCACGCGGGCTGCCGCAAGCCCATGCACTTTGGAGAATGTGCGTAAAGTGATCACGTTGTCGAAGCGATAGTGCATGGAATCCGGGTAGGAGGGTTCCACCATGGCGAACTCATAATAGGCTTCGTCGAGGATGATCAGCACGCGTTCAGGGATGCGCTGGTAGAACTCTTCAAAGGCGCGGCGCGTGAAGAAAGTGCCGGTCGGGTTGTTGGGGTTGGCTAGATAGATCAGCTTGGTGCGCGGGGTGATGGCGTCCGCGAGCGCGGGCAGGTCATACTGCCAATCCCGATAAGGCACGGTGCGGTACGGCACGCCGCGGCCGCGGGCCAGCACTTGAAAGCCCTGGAAGGCGGCTTCCGTGGTGAGCACTTCATCGTCGTCGCAGAGAAAGGTGCGGACGATATTCGCCATGATTCCTTCACTGCCCGCGTCGGCGATGACGTTGGCAGTCTTGACGTTGAACAATTCCGCCAGCTTGTGGCGCAAGGCCAAACCGCCGTCCGGGTAGCGGGACAGGCCGGCCAAGGACTCCTGAGCGCGTTCGAGCGCGATTGGCGAAACGCCCAGCGGATTTTCGTTCGCGGCGAGTTTGATGACCCGATCGAGTCCGAATCTATGCCGCACTTCTTCACAAGAGAGGCCTGGTTCGTACGCGTGGAACGCCAGGATATGCGGCGGAACCAGTATCGCGGCTCTTGCGGATTGGATATTAATTGTCGACACTCAATATACGTTTAGTATATTTTAATCTGAACGCGATGGCAAAGACCAAAACAGCATCGACCAAAGGAACCCAGGCAGACCGGGCCTATCGACTGCTGAAGCACGGCATCCTGCATGGACAATTCGCGGAGGGAGACTTTTTGCGCGAGGCGGAGATTCTGTCACGCTATGCCATTGGACGAACGCCGTTCCGCGAAGCTTGCAACCGGCTGCACAATGAGCAATTGCTGGCCGTAGTTCCGCGGCGCGGTTATTTTCTTCCGGAACTCAGTTTTCGCGGCGTTCGCGACTTACTCGAGACACGCATCGTTCTTGAGGGAATTGCCGCTGAACTCGCAGCGCTGCGGGCGGGGCCGGATGAAGTGGATCAACTCGAGCGCTGTTACAAAGAGGCGCTGCAGGCGGCGCGCAGCGCGGAAAGCCTGGATAGTTTGATCGAATCCAATCAGAAGTTTCATTTGCAGCTTGCCGCCATGTCGCATAACCGGGAGTTTGAAAACCTTCTACGTGGAGTTCTGGAGCGGTCCGTTCGGCTAGTGTATTTGGCGGCCAGTAGTTCTAAACAAGTTCCCAAGGATATCGAAACGCTGCTAAGACCGATAGTGGAGGCGATTCGCAAGAAGGATGCAGCCGCCGCCCACACTGCCGTGGCGGCGGATATTGCGCATGGGCAGTTGAATGCGCTGGGGCGCGACTTCTGGGGTGATGCGTCCGCTCAAAAGCGGGCGCGCATTCTGGACAAAGAGAACCTTATCCTCAGAAAGGAAAAGTGATGCCTGTTTATCGCCAACTTGGGGAGATTCCATCGAAGCGGCACAAGGTTTTCAGAAAGCCTTGCGGCGAGTTGTATGCCGAAGAACTGATGGGGAATATCGGTTTCACCGGGCCGTCGTCACTGGTGTATCACGCGCATGCGCCCACCGCGGTGCTTGCGTTGCACGCGTTGAAACAGATTCTGTGGCAACCGGCCGAAGCCGAACCGCTGCGGCACCGGCATTTCCGGACACAACAACTCGACTGCGCCGGGGACACCATTCTGGGGCGCAAGCCGCTGCTGTTCAATCAGGACGTATCGATGGAGATTGTGAAGCCCGCTGAAGATACGTCGCGTTTCTATCGCAATGCGCAAGGCGATGAAATTGTATTCGTCACGGAGGGCAACGGATTCCTCGACTCTCCTTTAGGAAGCATTGGCTTTTCCGCCGGCGATTACCTGGTGATTCCGCGCGGGATTCTACACCGTTACCGTTTCTCTTCCGGCGAGCGGCTGCTGCTGGTGATTGAAAGCGCCGGATATGTTCGCACGCCGAAGCGGTACCGCAACGAGTTTGGGCAGCTGATGGAATCGAGCCCGTACGGAGAGCGCGACATTCGAGGCCCGCAAGATCTCAAAACTTATGACGAGCGGGGCGAATTCCCGCTGGTGGTGAAGAAGGCGAATGTGTTCACGGAGATGCTGCTCGCCTATCATCCTTTCGACGTCATCGGCTGGGACGGCTATTACTATCCGTGGGCAATTAACATACACAATTTCGAACCCAGGGTGGGGCGGTTTCATCTTCCTCCGCCCACACATCAGACGTTTGAAGGCGACGGATTTGTGGTGTGCTCGTTTTGTCCGCGACCTTATGATTTCGACCCGGAGGCGGTTCCGGCGCCTTACAGCCATTCGAATGTTATGTCAGACGAGGTGCTGTATTACGCCAATTCAGAGTTTATGAGCCGGAAGGGAATCGAATACGGATCGGTGACTCTGCATCCGGATGGGCTGGCGCATGGACCTCAACCTGGCCGGACGGAAGCGTCCATCGGGCAGAAACAAACCAATGAACTGGCGGTGATGGTGGATACGTTTCGTGGTTTGCACGTCAGCCGGGAAGCGACGGAAGTGGAAGATCGGAACTATTACCTCTCGTGGCTGAGTTAGATGAAACGCACGATCCGGCGCTGCGGAGTTGGGTCGGATCCGCGAATGAGCCCGGCTGCGATTTTCCCATTCAAAACCTTCCTTTGGGGGTGTTTCGCCAGCCCTCCGATTCGCGGGGGCGGCTGGGCGCGGCGATCGGAGACTTCGTGCTGGATTTGCGTCCGTGGCTTGAAGGTGAAAACCTAAACGGCTACTTCCGGCTTAGTTCTACGCAACGCCGTGATTTGCGCAGAGAGTGGAGCGCGTGTCTGCGCGAGGGCGCTCCGGAACGGCCTTTGACGGCGCGGACGGAGTGCGAAATGCTGCTGCCGGCGGAGATCGGCGACTTCACGGATTTTTATGCGTCCTTGCATCATGCGACGAATGTGGGACGCCTGTTCCGTCCGGAGAATCCCTTGCTGCCGAATTTCAAGCATGTGCCAATTGCGTATCACGGGCGCTGTTCGTCGATTGTGGTGAGCGGCACGCCGATATGCCGACCGCTTGGCCAAGTGGGACAAGGCCAGTTTGGACCTTCCCGAGAACTCGACTACGAGATGGAAATTGGGGCGTTTGCCGGGCCTGGCAATACGATGGGGCGGCCCATTGCTATCGAAGAGGCGGATGAGCATCTGCCCGGAGTATGCCTGCTGAATGACTGGTCCGCGCGCGACATACAGAGATGGGAGTATCAGCCGCTGGGTCCGTTTCTGGGGAAGAACTTCGCGACTTCGATCTCGGCCTGGGTTGTTACGGCGGAAGCGTTGGAGCCGTTCCGGGTGGCTGCGCAGCCACATGACGTTCCGAGCCTTCCGTATCTGCATTCGATAAAACAGGGCGCTTTCGATATCACGCTCGAAGTGTGGCTTCGCACCGCCGCGATGAACCAGCCGGTGCGGATCAGCCGGGCGTTTTTCCGCGACATGTATTGGACGTTTGCGCAGATGATTACGCACCATACTTCGAACGGGTGCCCACTGCGGGCGGGCGATCTGATGGGGAGCGGCACGGTATCGGGACCGCGACCGGAAAACCGCGGCTGTTTGCTGGAACTCACCGAGAATGGCAAGGACCCGGTGGCGCTGCCTAACGGGGAGAGGCGTAGTTTTCTTGAGGCTGGCGATGAGGTCATCCTTCGCGGATATTGTGTCAGGGAGGGATTTCGGCGCATTGGCTTTGGAGAATGCGCCGGCGCTGTGCACCACCACGTATAGGTGGAGCTACACTAAATCGAGGGTCCATGCCGACTAAAATTCTCACGGGACTGACCACTACGGAAGCGGCGTTTATTGAGGACGCGCGTACAAAAGGGCAGCTGTATATTGAGCAGCCGTATGCACTGTACTCGGAGGAGAATCACAGGGCATGGAAAACTTTATACGAGCGCATGCAGCCGAAGTGGCGGCAGTATGCCAATGAGCATTTCCTGCGCGGGATTGAAGCGCTCTGCTTCGATCCGGAACGCGTCCCCAAGCTGGCGGACGTCAACCGTTTCTTAAATCCGCTCACGGGATTTCGGGCGAAAGCGGTGAGCGGGTATGTGCCTAGCTTCCTCTTTTTTGACTGCCTGCGCAACCGCGAATTTCCGACTACGGTAACGATCCGGCGCAGCGATCAACTGGATTATTTGCCGGAGCCGGACATTTTTCATGACATCGCCGGACATGTGCCGATGCACACCGACCGGAAGTTTGCCGATACGCTGGTGCGGCTGGGTGATTGCGCGCACACGGCGGTTGAAATTGTGGCGGGCACTCGCGACGAGGCGAAGAAACTGGCGGGGCTCGAGAGCATTATCCGGGCGATGGCGAGATTTTTCTGGTTCACTATCGAATTTGGCCTGATGCGCGCGGGCGAGGGACTGAAAGTGTACGGGAGCGGCTTGCTCAGCTCTTATGGCGAGATCGGACATGCCATTCAATCTGACGAAGTGCAGCGGGTTCCTATTCAGCTTGAATGGGTGATCCATCAAGCGTTTGAGATTAACCGGTATCAACCGCTGCTATTTATTGTCGATTCGTTTGACCATTTGTTTGACTTGGTGGATGAGCTGGAACGATGGATGCGGGCGGGTAAATTGAACAATGTCGCGCGCGGGGAGCCGGTGGTGAATAGCCAGGATTTGAAGAGCTTTTTGCTGGCCTGCGGCGCGGATTAGGACAGCATTTTCACCAGATTGTTGTAGCTGACGCGGGCGGCTGCGATGGAATCGCCCCAGGCCGCGGCATTGTCCTGCTCGATGCAGAAATGCTTGAGCCCGGCGAGCTTGGCACTGGCGAAGATTGTTTTGAAATCGATCAGGCCTAATCCCACCGGAACGAGATCCGCTGTCTGCCGGCGCTCCGCGACAGTCATGCCGGGGGTTATGCGCTTGATTCCGGCGGCATCTTTTATGTGCCAGAGTTCGTAGCGGCCGGGATTCCTTTTAAACATGCCGACGATGTCGAGGCCCAATACGGAGGCCCAGCCGCTATCGAGCTGCATGGTGACGAGCGCGGGTTCGGTGTTGTCCAGAACGACTTCGAAGAAACGCTTATCCGGGTGGCCGGCGAGAGGCGCGAACTGGTCGGGGTCCATGCGAACCAGCAGCTTTATTCCGAATTTTTTGGCGAGTTCGCCGTGAGCGTTCAACTGTGCGGCGGCGCGCTTCGCGGAGTCCATGGTTGGAGCGGCGGGCTGGCTGCGTCCGATGAGGCCGTGAGGGCCGACGCGCGGAGCGAAGATTTCCGTGTACTGGATGCCCATGATCTGGAAGTTCTCGAGTGTTTTTTCCAAATCGGGGCCTTCGCTGGCGTTCGAATGTGTACTGGGCATGCTGAGTCCGTAGCGGTCCAGCAAGGCGCGGAAGCCTTTGGGGTCGAGGCCCGCGTAGCCTAGACCTTTGGAATCGTGTTGATCGGCGGGCTCCACTTCCTTGTAGCCGATGGCGGCGATTTTCGCTAGCGTGGCTTCATAGTTTTTGGGATCGACGAGGAGGTCGCGGACGGTGTAGAGTTCAAGGCCTACTTGCTTCGTCCAGACGGCGGAGGATGCGGCTTGTGCAGCCAGCGCGAGGCCAGCGCTGTAGGCGGCTACGTTCTTTAGAAACGTCCGGCGCGTGTTGACGCTCGAGTTGGTGTTGTTGCTGGTCATCGATTCCCTCTTCCGAAGTGCTGCGATTTTCAATTCTAAACCTAGCGCGGCGGTGGCGTTGCAAGTTCAGAGCAATTCGACGATGGATTCGATTGCGATGGTTCTCCTTTGCGCAACCTCGGCGAGGATGCCGTGAAGCTGGGGGATTGTGATCGAATGAGCCAGAGGTCCTAGCATCAATGCCGTTTACTTAGGCGTTCGTAAGTAATGGAAGTTCGTGGGCGCTAACGCTTCCGGCTCGGAGTCGGTGTTTCGGACTTTCGAAAAATGAAGCTAACTATGGGTCACTTCGTAGCACGGGACTCTCCTCGAAGTGCGCTTGTATAATCAGCTTCTTGGAGGTGACGATGCCGACCCTTCAGTTTGTCGCGATTCTTGCAGCGACACTTTTCAGCGGTGCGGCAATTTACATCAATGTTGCAGAGCATCCGGCGCGAATGGAATGCGGGACGGAAGTCGCCGCTGCTGTATTTGGTCCGAGTTACCGGCGGGCGGCAGTGATGCAGAGCGTGCTCGCCTTGGCTGCGGCGATCGCGGGCTTTGGTGAATGGTTCGTTGAAGGCGGGTTCGCGTGGCTGATGGGCGCGGTGCTGATCTTCGCGGTGGTTCCCTTCACCTTGATCGCCATTATGCCAACCAACAAGAAACTGCTTGCGCTGGACCTCGACCGCAACACTGCATCAACGCGGCGGCTTTTACAACGCTGGGGGAGGCTGCACGCGGTCCGAAGCGTTCTTGGGCTGGCAGCCTCGGGTATTTTTCTTGCATCGGTGGTTTAGTGGTGTTCGTCGTGTCCGTTGCCGCGCGGATGTTCACCGCCCCGCGGATGCTCGGCGCCGCGCTGCGGGTGGGGCGCTTCGCCGTGAGGGGCTGCTCCACGCTGTGCAGGCGGATGCTCGTTTTGCGGCCTGGCTTGGGGCGCCGGGCGAGCTTGGGGCGCCGGGCGAGCTTGGGCCGGATTGGGACGGTTCATTTGCCGCTGACCGGGGTGGTTGGCTTCGGGCCGATTTACAGCGGGGCGATTTGCCGCAGGGCGATTTGCGGGCGCGGGGTTGGGTCGGTAGTTCCCGGGCGCCGGGGATGGCCGGGAGCGATTGCCCCCGCCAGCGGGAGCGGGATGGAAAGCGGCAGACCGGCCGGTCATGGGAGGACGAAAGCCCCTGGGGACGCCGCGTCCATCGCGCTCAAAAACGCCGCGATTGTATCCGCCGAAGCGGCCGTAGTTGACGACTGTCCGGCTGCGCGAGATATAGGTTGTGCGGTTATATTCCACGACGCCGCCACGCCAGTTGGGCGACCAGGAATGATAGCCCCAGCCGTAATGAGCAAATAGTCCCACGCCTATCCCGACTCCAAAGCCTATCGCGATGGCGGAGCCCAACACGACGCCGCGCGGTGGAGGCGGCACATAAAAACCAGAGTACGCCGGCAGCGGCGCGCCGTAGACTGTCCAAGGATTGTAGTACGGCACGTAGACCATATTGGCGTCTACCGGTTCGATGACGATTTGGCCGCCGTTATCGTAAACTCTTTGGTGGTCGAGCGAGCGAAACGCACCGGCCTGCTGGGCCTGAATGCGCATCGCCTGCACGGCGTTCATCACGTCGCCGGGCTGATTGTAATAGGCGTTCCCGAGGGCGCCGGTCCAGTTTATGTTTCTGGCGAGATTGTCGAGCACGCTTGGAAAGGCAACTAGAGACTTGATGCTTGGGTCCCAAGGCGTGCTATTGGCGGCAGCACCGAGCTGGTCCGGGGGCATCCCGCCATTTTGCTGCATCCAGGCGGCGGCTTCCTGCACCTGCTGGGGATAGGTGGAGGCAGTCAATATCTGAGCCACCAAGGCATCCGGATACAGCGCAATCGGAGCGACCAACTGATCGAGTTGCTGCGCGTCCAGCGGAGCATAGCCGGCAGGCGGCGCCTGCGCGTACAGATCACTATGAGCGAACACAACCAGCAGTGACGACAGCGTCACCGCCAGGAGCCGTTGCACAAAACGGCGAAATCCTATAACTCCACTAGACATGCGAATTTCCTTTTCGAGTAGCTTGCATTTATCCAATAAGAACCCTGAACAAATGGCGGCCGTAAGGGATATTTAGTTGATGACTCTCCATAGACTGCTTTTCGGTCTTTTAGTTGCACTCGCCGCATTCGGGCAGGCAAACACCGGAGAACTCCGGCTCCTGGTTACAGATCCGAGCGGGTCGCCGGTGGCGGCGGCGGTCACAGTCGTGAGCCAGGTGAATCAATATAATCGAACATTTGAGGCCGATTCGCAAGGGCAGGTAGTTGCCAAGCGGTTGCCGTTCGGCATGTATACCGTAATAGAGAGCCATGACGGTTTTGCTCCTTCTAAACAATTAGTTGACATCCGCTCCGCGATCCCGAAGCAGCTGAAGATCACGCTGGCGTTAGGAACGCTGCAAACTACCGTGAAAGTCGGCAGCGACGAGACGTTGATCGATCCCTATGCAACCAGCAGCGCCAACCGCATCGGCAGCGACACACTGACAGATCGCTTATCGGCTCAGCCCGGAAGAAGTATAGCCGAATTAGTGAATCAGCAGCCCGGCTGGGTTTTCGAAGCGAATGGCATTCTCCATCCGCGCGCCGAGGAGTACCAGGTCCAGTATGTGGTTGACGGCATCCCGCTAACGGAGAACCGGTCCGCCGCGTTTGTTGCGGACTTCGACGCGGCCAATGTGCAGGAGATGACCGAGATGACAGCCGGCTTTCCCGCCGAGTATGGACGCAAAATGGGCGGAGTGATTGAAGTGCAAACCACTCGGGACAAGCGGCCCGGCTTCCATCTCAGGACGATTTTGGGCGGGGGCAGCTACGACACGATGAATGGATATGTGGAGGGCCAGTATGGCTTCGGCTTGAATACTTTGACGATGAGCCTGGACGGCAGTTTGACAGATCATTTCCTGGATGCGCCCACGACGCAGAACTATACGAACCATGGAACGACCGGCGATTTCATGGCGCATTACGAGAGAGACATCAACGATAAGAACCGGATTGGCGTGATTGTCAGCCGCAGCCAATCGAAGTTTCTGGTGCCAAATGAAATTCCGCAAGAACTAGCAGGCCAGCGGCAGGATCGCGACAACTTTGCAAGCTCGGTCCTGTTCTCCTACCAGCACATTTTTTCTCCCAATGTGCTGGGCGATTTCCGCGCGATGGACAGGGACATTACCGCGCGTTTCCGGTCAAACGATTTTTCGACGCCGATCATCGCCAGCCAGGACCGCGGCTATCACGAACAATATGTAAAGGGGACCTTGTCCGTCCATGCCGGCGCTCATGAATTCAAGACCGGCGTGGAGGCGGATTTTGCACGGATAGAAGAAGCGTTGAGTTATTCGATTACGGACCCCGCAGACTTCGATCCGGATACCCCACTCCATTTCAACTTCCATGGCCGTGCGCCCGACCGGGAGCAGGCGGTGTTCGGTCAAGACCAGTTCCGGTGGAAGAATTTCACGCTCAGCGGCGGGATCCGGTTCGATCACTACGATCTCCTGGTGAAGCAGACGGCGTGGAGTCCGCGATTTGCGATGGCTTATTACTGGCCGCGGGCGAAGACAAACTTCCATGCTTCGTATGATCGAGTTTTTCAGACGCCTCCGTTCGAGAACATTCTGGTGTCCAGTTCGCCGGCAATCGCCAGCTTAAGCGACTTTGTGCTGCGTTTGCCCGTTGAGCCAGCGCGCGGAAACTATTATGAAGCCGGATTCGCGAGAGGGCTATTTGGAAATATTCGCGTGTCGGGAAATTTCTTCTGGCGGCGCTACCATAATTACCCTGACGACGATTTGTTATTGAACACGGGCGTCAGTTTTCCTATTACTTTTGCGCTGGCTAACATCTATGGTGAAGAAGCCAAGCTCGAAATCCCTCATTGGGGACGGCTCTCGGGGTATGTGAGTTGGACTAACTTACGCGGCAATGGTTATTTCCCGGCTACCGGAGGGCTGTTTCTAGGTGCCGATGCAGCGGCGGCGATTCAGCAGACGAACGGTGTTTTTCCCGTTTCGCAGGAGGAACGCAATGCGGTGAGAGCGCGCTTCCGCTATGAGCTTAGCGCGCGCTTCTGGCTGGCGCTCGGCGGTATGTATGATAGCGGGCTGCCGATAGAGTTCGGGGGCACCGAAGCGGATGCCATTGCGCAAGGATATAGTCAGAATATTCTCAACCGGATCAATTTTTCGAATCTGCGCCCGCGGCCGCTCTGGTCTCTGAACGCGTCAGCCGGGGTGATTTTGCGCAAGAGCGAAAAGTACCCGATGCGGTTTCAAATTGACGGGACTAATTTGACGGATTCGTTGAACGTCGTTAATTTCGCGGGGTTGTTTTCGGGGACGGCGATTGGGATCGGGCGGTCGGTGAATGCCCGGTTGCAGATGAGTTTTTGATTGGGTAGCGCGGATGAGCAGGCGACTGGGCCGGGAGATAGGCCGCTCCAGCCGGCTACGCGACTTTGCGCAGTTTGGTGACTCTGCCAATCTCGACCCATTCCACGACGAAAATGTTTCCGGCGTGGTCGAAGCATGCGCCGTGCGGTTGGATGAACTGTCCGGGGGTGAAGTTCTCGCGAGTTTTCTGGGTTCGGAGCGGATTTGTTCCGGAGGCAGGATTTGAATCGCCCAGGTGCTCAATGATCCGGTTGTTTTTATCAATGAGTGTCACGCGGCCCTGCAGGTCGGGAATAACAACGGCGCCGTTGTGCTCGTGAAAATGGCAGGGCAGGCGGAAACCGTTAACGAAATCGAGGTGCCGCCCGTCCAGCGTAAATCGCTGGAGACGTGCGTTGCGGCGGTCCGCAACGGTAAGAATGGGAATGCCGGTGCGCATATCCATCCAAATTCCATGCGGCTCCTTGAGCTCGCCGGGGCTCGATCCACGGCCCCCGAAGGTGCGTATATATTCGCCCTTGCTGTTGTATTGGTTGATGTAATACGAACCGTAGCCATCCGCCACAAAGACGTCGCCATTCGGAGCGATAGCCAGATTAGTCGGATTGTATGGCGTAGGAGATCCATCGGCGGCCGGCTTATAGACTGCGATATCGGGCGGCCCTTGAATCTTCCAGATGATCTCGCCTTTGAGGGTGGCCTTTATGACCGTGGCAGATACTTCGGGCTGCGGCTGCATTCCGGGCTTGGCGGCGTTCACGGTCAGATAGAGAACTTCCTGTTGGCCCTCTTTTCGCAACCACAGGCCGTGAGCTACTCCGCGAAACTCCTTGCCCCAGGAGCGTACGAACTTACCCTTGCTGTCAAACACCACCATCGTGTCGGGGCTTTCGCTATCGGCGTAGACTGTGTGGTGAATGTAGATATGGCCCTGCGCATCTTCGACGACGCCATGCGTATTTCCGTACTTGATGTTAGAAGGAAGCTCGCCCCAATCGTGGATGGCCTCATATTTGTAGGCGCCGTCTCCCAGAACCGGCGCATGTGAACCCGCTTTGTCGCGCGCTCCCAGAATGAGCGGCGCGGCCAAGCCGGTGCCGATCCACTGTCTCCGTGTTGTTTTCATAAGAAGCCCCTTCCCGTGCGTGTTATGCGTAAATGTCGCGAATTGCTTTGCCCTTGCCATCTTTTGTTACATAGACGGGCCGCCTCTCGTTCAAGAAGTATTGATTTGGCGCGATCCCCAGGGCGTGATAGATGGTTGCGTGCAGGTCCTCGACGGGAACCGGATTTTCGATGGTTGTGCAGGGACGCTCGGCGGCGGTCTTCCCGTAGACGTATCCCTTCTTGACGCCGCCGCCAAACAGCAGCACGGAACCGGCGGCGGTGAAATGACGGTGCATGCCATAGTGCATGGGCAGCTGCATGACGTCGGGCGTTTTGGCTTGATCTTTGACTTCCTTGCCGACTTTGCCTTCGGTAATGGCGTCCCGCCCAAACTCACTCGCCAGGATGACCAGAGTGCGATTCAGGAGTCCACGCTGTTCGAGATCAAGCACGAGCTGCGCGAGCGGAGCGTCGATGGCTTTTTTCATTGTGACGGCTCGCTCGTGACCGTCCTGGTGAGAATCCCAATAGCGGAAAGGAATGTATTCGGTGGTGACTTCGACGTAGCGAGCGCCGGCTTCGACTAAGCGCCGGGCGAGCAGACAGCCTTGACCGAAACGGCTGGTGTTGTAGATGTCGAAGCTCTTTTTGGGCTCTAGCGACAGATCAAAGGCCTTGGCCGATGGCGATGTGAGAAGCCTATCGGCAGAGTCCATTGACCGCAGGAGCGACTCGCGCTGGAAATCACCCGCGAATTGGTAAACGGGCTGCTGCGCCAGCACTTGCTCATACAGCTTGCGGCGGGTCTTGAAGCGCGCGCTGCCCAAGTCCGCAGGGGGCCGGACCGCTGAAGAGGCGTCCTGCGGATCGGTGATTAAGAACGGACCGTATTCGGTGCCCAGGAAGCCAGCCGTGTGAAATGCTTTGATGGAGGCGCTCTCCCCGCCAATCTCCATGTTCTGGCCGATGGCGATGAAGGGAGGCACGGTCGGATTCTTTGGGCCTAGGGTCTTTGCGACCACTGATCCTATATGAGGGACGGCCATGGGCTGGGGCGGTATGTAACCCGTGTGCCAATGGAATTGATGACGCGAGTGGAGAATGAAGCCGAGATCCGGCCCCTGAAACGAGCGGATCAACGTTCCGCGATCCATCACTTTCGCAACACTCTCGAGCCCCTGAGAGATCTTGATGTTATCGACAACGGTATCGATTGCGGGGAAGGTGCTGAGCACGCGCTCGGTGCGAACTCCGGGGACGAACGGGGTGTATGTCTTGGGATCAAAGGTCTCTGTTTGGGCCATTCCTCCGGCCATCCAGAGCACGATAATGGAATCCGCGGTCGAATTCAATTCCGCGGCTTTCACCACGTCCGGCTCGCGGCCGACGAGCGAGGCGAGCATTCCGGCGGCTGTGACGCCCAGGCCCATGAAGCCTCGGCGTCCGATCTTACCGGCGATTTCTTTTTCTTCGGCAGTCAGCGGCTTTAGCAGGTTCAGGTTGTCCGGTGAAATCATAAAATCCTCACTGTGCGAGTTAGCGAATGATCTGGAACTCGGGGGTCATCAGGACGGCCCAGAGCAAATCGGCGAGTCCGTCGGCGGAAGGCCGGACCGGATGGGAGGGATCGCGCAGGGCGGTCTCCGCAATGCTGCGCTCGGCAGCGGAGGGCGCGCGGCCCAAGGCGTACCAGTAGACCCGGTCGATCACTTCGGGAACCGTCTTCAGGATGGGCCGGTCCGGGAGCGGCGCTACCGGATTGGGAGGCACGAGGCGGTCCATACCGGGCGGCCGGTCGAAGACGAAAAATCTGGCGTGCACCGTTTCGCCCTGCACGAGCGGCACGGCTTCCATTGCCGGTGCACCTCGGAAACGTGTGAACCCCCGCCCCGCGATGTCGTACACGAGGACCGAAGGAAATTTCACTTTTACCGGATCAGCCGATAGCGCTTCACGCAGGCCGATCGTATTCGCGGGCTTGAGAGCTGAGAGCGGCGTGTCTCCGGTTGGACCGGTGAACGAAGCCTGGCGCCACAGCGGCGTCGCTTTGTCGGGGGCCGTCGAAAGAGCATCCTGCACGATCAGGTAGAGTTTCTGTGATTTAGAGACGTCGAGATCGAAGGGAACCGGCGCGGCATCATGGGACCCTGCATCCACTTGGCGACTTAACAGACTTGCCGGCTCAGCGGGAAGTTCTCCCAGCATTTTCCGGGACCCGCGCCATAGCCAGTGGGTCAAGCTTTCACCATTCACGAGTTCCAAGGCCTGGATGGTGGTGGCCTGGGTATCGCGGGTGGAAAAGACCTGGTCTCTGATCGGACGTCCGAGGGCGCGGGTGAGACTGCCGCCGGCAATCCGCCATTCGCGTGCGTAGCTTCCAGGCGGGATGGGAGGCGGAGCATCAGAGACGAGACCGGAAACCACCGCCGGACCCGCCGGGGGCGGTACGACATGCCAATCCCCGGTGATAGAGGCCACGGCGTCGGCAAATTCCTCGGCTGTCAGGCGGCGCACCTCAGGGCCTCGAAAGGCATATTCCTTGGAGGGAGGTCCCTTTCGGGCAATTGCCGGAAGCTGATAGGTGCGGGAACTGATGATCGTTGCGACCAGGTGCTTCAGGTCAAAACCACTCGCCACGAAATCACTCGCAAGCCAGTCCAGTAATTCCGGGCTCCATGGCTCACCATCCAGGTCGTCGACATCTTCCACGAGGCCGCGTCCCAGCAACTTCTGCCAGACGCGATTGACCAGGGTGCGCGGCATTCTACCGTTGCGCGCATCCGTAAAAATCGTCGCGGCTGTTGCACGCCGGTCCGCGATGCTATTCGAAGGCAACGTCCGGTTCAGTTGGGGATAGAGGAAGTTGGCGGTGGCGTATTGGTCCTGCGCTACATCGCAACGATAGAGCTGTAGTTTGTCTTCGGGCGAGAAGTAGCTCGCGAGCGCATAGGCGTCCTTGAGTTTCCACCGGCTGATGAAACTGTCGTGGCAGGAATTGCATTTGAGGTTGATGCCAAGGAATATTTGCGCTGTATTCTGGGCTGCCTGCAGGGCGGGCGTTTGACTGGCGCTTACCGTACCACGCCAATTCACGCCAATCAAAAATCCGTCGGGATCCGCGGGCTTCGCCGGGTTCAGCAGCTCTGTGACCCACTGGTTATAGGGAGTGTTCTTTTGAAGCGCGTTCCAAAGCCACGGCGTAATGCTCTTTCGCGTGGCGGTTTCCGAATAGTAACTGACGCCCTCATCGTTGCGGAGGAGATCGTTCCAAAAGGAGATCCAGTTTTCCGCGTACTTGGCATCGTCCCCGAGCAGCGCGGCCACTAAGCGCGTGCGCTTGTCCGCACGCTTGTCGCTGGTGAAAGCGCGCAGTTGCTCCGGCTCCGGCAGCAGACCCCAGGTGTCCAGATAGGCGCGGCGGGCAAATTCCGCTTCGCTAGCAAGCGATGGCTCCGAAACGCCCTGCTTCGCAAGATAAGCAGCAGTGAACCGGTCAATGGGATCGTTCCAGGTTTTCCAGGGTGAATCGGGAAGCGGTGGAGCAGTAAGAGTGAGAGGCGCCTCCCATTTCGGCTTGGCCGGAGCCGAGCCGGGCGCGGGCCTCGCGCCTTGATCGATCCACGTCCGGATGGCCGCTATTTCCTTTTCGCTCAGAGGCTCTCCGCCGAACGGCATCTGCGGTTTGACGATGCCCGTAATGCGCTGAACAATCAGGCTATCGGCGCTGCGCCCGGGCTTGAGGGCTGCACCCGTGCGGCCGCCGTTGATGATGTCTTCGTAGGCTGCGAGCGAAAGTCCACCAGAGCGCTTCTCCTGGCTATGGCAGGTCAAACAGTGGTTTGCGAGGATGACATGCACGTCGTGTTCATAATCTATTGCGCCCGGCGCAGATTGGGGAACGCCACGGCCATTTGCCAGGAAACTTACGAGGAGCAAGCCTAAGATTGCCGCACGAGCCGCTTCGCGCTTTCGGAGCGCTCGCCTACTAACGCGGCGCACTAGGTTGTGATGCCGGAGAAAACATTTCATTTCGACTAGCTGTCACTATATGCAATCCGCTTCGAGGGAGTTGCCGGTGAGCCGATGTTATACCAAATCAGTTGGGACGACCGGCAGGCGGCGGATTCGTTTGCCGGTCGCGGCAAAGATTGCGTTGGTTAGCGCGGGAGCGGTCGGCGGCAGTCCCGGTTCGCCGATGCCGGTAGGCGGCAGCGTACTCGGAACAATGTGGACTTCGATGAGCGGTGTTTCGTTCATGGCGAGAGTGCTGAACCGATCGAAATTGCTTTGCACGGCCCTTCCGTCTTTGATGGTGATCTGACTCTTCAGCGCCGCAGTCAATCCGTAGATGATGGCGCTCTCGACTTGCGCACGAATGCCATCAGGGCTGACGGGAGTGCCAATGTCTACTGCCGAGACCACGCGGTGCACCTTCAGTTGGTTGCCAACTACCGAGACTTCGACCACATTTGCAACGTAGCTGTTGAAGGAATAATGGGCCGCAATGCCTCGGCCATGACCATGAGGCAGCTTCGCGTTCCAGCCGCTCTTCTCAGCCGCAAGCTGCAGGACTCCCTTTAGCCTCGCGGTATCGAGGGGAACGGCCTTTTTGTTCGTGGGATCCTTGACAAGCCTGCTATCGAGTTTCGAAATTCTAAACGTGAGTGGATCGATGCCAGCGGCATGCGCCAGCTCGTCCACGTACCCTTCCATAACGAAACCAATCGACGACGCTTCGACCGACCGCCACCAAGCACGCGGGACACCGGACTTGGCGGGCAGATATTCGAGCTTGTAGTTGTTGGCGAGATAGGGCATCTGCGTGGTGCAGCCGAGTTCCGAAGATTCGGGCGCCGCTTTTGGACTCCACCACTCGGCAATCGGCGTTGAGGTGCTGCGGTGCCGCCACGCGAGGATGTTGCCTTTTTCATCGACAGCGCCGCTCAAGCGGTGGTACGAAGCCGGCCGGTAGAAATCGTGAGTCATGTCGTCCTCACGCGACCAGATGAGCTGTACCGGTTTGCCGGGGACCTTCTTTGCAATTTGTCCGGCTTCGGCGGCAAAGTCGGCGTGATAGCGCCTGCCGAAACCGCCGCCCAAGAGCGTCGTGTTGATTTTGATGGCGGCCGGCTTGAGGCCGGTGACTTCCGCGACCGTACCGAGAACCCATTCGGGTCCCTGGGCAGGAACCCAAACTTCGGCGCGATCTCCATCCACGAGGACGGTGCAGTTCATTGGCTCCATGGTCGCGTGGGCTTGAAATGGCAGCTCGTAGTCCGCCTCCACCCTTTTGTTTTCGGATGCGGCCGCAAGGGCGGCGTCGGTATCGCCCTGGTTGATGATGGTCTTGAGCCGCGAATCCACAACGCGCCGGAACTCAGCGCGCAGCGATTCGCTGCTTTCGTTCGCATGGGGACCAAAATCCCAATCGATCCGCAATTTTTTTCGCGCCTGCATCGCGATCCAGGTAGATTCGGCAACAACCGCCACGCCGCCCCAGGAGTGAACGCTTGGCACGGCGTCAATCTCGAAGACGTCCTGGACACCGGGCATGCTTTTTGCGGCGCCGGCGTCGAAGCTTTTCACCTTGCCTCCGAAAACGGGGCAGCGTTCCACCATTGCGTACAACATCCCGGGAGGGCGAACATCAATACCGAAAATGGCAGTTCCGTCGGTCTTGGAAGGAATGTCTTTGCGGGATACGACCTTGCCAATAATCTGGAATTCCGCGGGCTTTTTGAGGGTCACCTTATTGAAGTCGGGAAGGGGCAGCTTGGCGGCGCTTTCCACGAGTTCGGAGAAGGTGAACCGGCTGCTTCCGTGAGTCACCGCGCCATTTTTCACAGTGCACGATTCAGGCGCGACACTCCATCTTTGAGCCGCCGCGGCAACCAGCATAGTGCGCGCGGCCGCAGCGGCCTGCCGTAACCCCAGCCATGAACCTGCCACGCTGCCGCTGCCGCCGGTGCCCTGCTCGCCGAATAGCGCGGCATCGTTCGGGGCCTGCTCCACCAGGACATCTTTCCAGTCGATGCCCAACTCGTCGGCCAGCACCATTGGGAGGGCGCTTGAAATGCCCTGCCCCATTTCGGATCTTCCGGAGAGCAGAGTTACGGCTCCGTTTTGGTCGATTCGAAGCCATGAACGGAAAGGACTCACCGGGGCAGAGGCCGCGCCCTTGGCCGTGCGGGAAACATCGAACCCGATCAACAGCACGGCTCCCGCTCCAACAGCGGACTTCAACAGTCCACGCCGGGAAAAGACCGCGCGATCCGCCATGTTCGTCATCGCGCACCTCCCTGCATGGCCGCGGCCGCGCGGAGAACGGCTTTCCGGATTCGCTGCGCCGTGCCGCAGCGGCATATGTTGTTAGACATGGCGGCATCGACTTCGGCCGCCGTAGGTTTTGGATTTTGCTTCAAAAAAGCCACCGTGGTCATAATTTGCCCCGATTGGCAGTATCCGCACTGCGGCACCTGTTCGGCGATCCAAGCTTGCTGGACCGGATGGGTGTTGCCGGTGGAAAGCCCTTCG